>CAIQQO010000279.1 GCA_903873965.1 uncultured bacterium | reverse complement strand
TCACCCCTACCTCCCCGACCGACGCCAACAGAACGGCCATCATCTCCGTATCCTATCCGTGAAATCTGCATAATCTGCGTAATCTGTGGATTAGACCTTGTCCGTTTCACGAGCGCACCTGCCCATCACCACGTTCCGTTCTGTTCTTTTCACGTTTCACGTTTCACGAGTCATCCGTCGGCTGGATCGTCATACAATACAGGCACCATCGGAGGTCGTATGAATCTTGACGCTCTCACCATCCCGCAGCACGCCCTGCTCGCCGCCCTGCGCGAGCGCATCGCCCGTCGCGCCCAGGCTAGCGCCGACCGTGACGCCCGCTATGGCCCGAACCGGGTGCGGGTCACCAGCTATATGGAAAATATCGGCTGGCCCGAGTTGTTCGGCTTCGACATGAACCGCTTCCTCACCGACGCCGATTTTGCCGTCGAACAACAGTTGCGCCAGAAGATATTCTGGGCCGATAACAGCGCCGACGACAGCGTCATCGATCTGTCGGTCTTCGCCACCACCGGCATGTATTACGATATGACGCTGTTCGGCCAGCACATTCATCACACCAGCGATGGCGTGCCGGTGTTCGATCCTCACCCCCTGGCCGATTGTCCCGACCTGGGCCTGATCCAGCCGTTCGACTTCTACACCACCGGCGATATGCCCGGCTTGATCGCCTTGTACCGGCGCATGCTGGCTATTGCGGCAGACGACTACGGCGGCGCGCTGACGGTGGCCTTCCCCAGTTTCCACCGCGGCCCGCTCGACGTGTACGTCCAGATGCGCGGATTCGACAACTTCATCGCCGATACCGTCGAACGTCCCGCCACTTTGCGCGCGTTCCTCGACCTTTTCAGCGCCGCGCGGCTGCGTTTTGCGCTCGAACGCATGCGCTTCCTGGGCGAAACAGCCCTGCCGCCCACCACTTTCGTGGCCGACGACTGGGTCAACATCCCGTTCATCTCGCCGCGCCTCTTCCACGAATTCGTCGTGCCCGTCTATCGCCAGATCACCGCGAACGAGGGCGTCGTCACCGGCTTTCACACCTGCGGCAACTTCGAGCGCGTGGTCAACGAGCTGCTGGCCGCCTTCCCCGCCATCCAGCGGCTGGAGATCAGCGGCTGGAACGATGTGACGCGCCTCGATGCCATCGTGTCGCCGCACGTGGGCTTCGACCTGAACGTGATTAATACACTTGTTCTGGCGGGCTCAGCAGAAGACCAGCGCCCTGTTCTGGAGAAAATGGCCGTGGTCAGCCAACATCGCCGCGTGCAACTGTGCGCGCAGGCCATGGTCAAGATGACCAGCTACGACGACACCATCACGCGCATGAACAGCTTCATGGCGCTGGCGCGCACTATTTTCGCCGCAATTTAGGGCACTTCCGCGCATAACGGCGGTTTTCCTCCCCTCCCGTCATCCACGACACGCCCCCGCCGCCGGCGTGTCGTCCCGTTTAACCCATCCCCATGCCGAACCTGCGGGTTCACCACTATGAAACTTCCTAGCAAATTGGTGGCAAAGTTTCGCATAGTCCTCTTGACAACAGAACGCGCGTTCTTATAATTAGCTACATACTGAGAACCAGCGTTCTTGATGTGGAGACCAGTTTTAAGGAGGCACAGCCATGAAGACAGACAGCACACGCAAGAGAAGGGCGACGCCGCGCCGGCGCATTCCTTTTCGCAAGCACTTCACGACCGATGAACTGGATCGCGTCATCACGGCATTTAGCGGCGCCGATTCTGACTCATCCAGCGAGCCGGACGAAGTCGACCTGTCGGCCGACATCGATGCCATCGGGATCGACGCGGTGACCGAGGCCACGTACGTGTTGCTCGACCGCATCATTGCGCGTATTTCGGTGCAGGGCGACGACGATGACCAAGACAGCGTGCGCGTGCAGGAGTCGTTCTTGAAACTGGTGCGTGCGCACAACGAAACGACCGGACGCGTGACCCAGTTGGTGCGGGCGCGTCAATTGATCCGCGGCGGCGCGGGTGAGGCGTTGACCAAGAACGTCGCCGAGGCGCTCGATTCGCTCTCGGAGCATTTCAACGAGACGTTGTAGAGGTGAGACATGCTGGCACTGGACATCGAGACGGAGATCGACGGGACGGGATTGGCGGCGCGCCGGTTGACGGTGGCGACCACCGTCGATATGGACACCGGGCGGGTGCGCCAGTTTACGCCGGACACGGTGGTCGACCTGGTGCAGCAACTGCCCAGCGCCGGCACGCTGATCGGTTTCAACATCGTGGCGTTTGACCTGCCGGTGCTGACCGCCGCCGCGCGCCTGCGCCGCCCTTTGACCGAGACATGCCGCACGTTCGACCTGTATCGCGACCTGGTGCGCCGCACCGGCGTCAAGGCGATCAAGCTTGACGATGTGGCCTTGGGCACGCTGGGCCGGGCGTTACCGCAACATGGCGGCGACCTGGCGCGGCTGGGTCAGATGCGCCGGTTGTTTGAACACTCGGCCAACGGCACGCTGGAGATCGCCGCGATTTATCGCTTTGGTGTGAACAACCGCTACGTGCGCTGGATGCGCGATCGGCTGCACGAAGTCGGTGTGAATTGGACTTGGCACAGT
>CAIQQO010000278.1 GCA_903873965.1 uncultured bacterium | reverse complement strand
GTTTATGACCAATTCCGTCAAAAAACAATACTCTTTGGTGGTCGTAACACCATATCAGGTAACTTCTCGTCTGACACCTGGCAATGGGATGGCACTGATTGGAAAGAAATAAGTACTGCGCGTGCTCCATCGGCACGTATGTATCATATGGCCATCTACGATTCTTTTCAGCAAAATGTGGTTATCTTCGGCGGTTCTAATGGCGCAGAGTATCTTGACGACACATGGGTTTTTGATAGCACTACATGGAAGCAAAAGCCTGATGGCAGAAACTCACCGCCATACGATAACTATCGGCATGATTCTGACCTCGTCTATGAAATGGACGGCAAAGCCTTGCTATTTGGAGGAGAGATTGGGGTTTGGGTCAACGGCACAACACAGAATGTTTATGATGAAAATACATATTTGTGGAAGGGAAATGACTGGCAGATGCTCACCCCGACGCATACGCCTTCTGGCCGAAAAGGCCACCGTTTAGCGCGTGACAGTGATGGTGAAAAGCTACTTTTGTTTGGGGGGCTCAATAGCAGCGGCGAATTCCTGAATGACACCTGGATCTGGGATTCATCAACGATGGACTGGATGCCTATCACCACCACGGGAAGTCCTCCCGCGAGGGCCGATCACAGTCTGACATACGATACAGCGCGTCACGTCTGGATGCTTTTTGGCGGACACGATGCTACAACATACTTTAGCGACACATGGGAATACACAAATACGGTCTGGAGCCAGATATCGCCTGTAGATAGCCCACCCGCGCGCGCGGGTCACACACTAACCTTTGACGCATCACGCGGTCGCGCAGTACTGGTGGGAGGCAGCAGCGTTGATGGCCTGTATGACGACGTCTGGGAATGGGATGGATCGAACTGGGCCAACGTCACCCCGCAACAAGGTATTGCTGCCCGCCAGAACCATGGCGCTGCATATGACAGCAGTTCGCAGGTCGTTGTTGTGGCTGGCGGCATGACAGACACAAGAATAATGACCGACACCTGGGAATGGAATGGCCAATTCTGGCGCGAACGGATTTGTGACCCCGCCCTACCTGCCAACTATGGCAATGGACATATCGCCATGGCATACGATGCCAGCCGCCAGGAAACACTGGCATTCGCAAATGCAAGTGGATATTCACTATACATAAACCGCGTGCAAGGACAACAAGCCAACCCACCACCCATTGCCACCATCAACCGAGTCAATCCGCGCGATGCCCGACAGAACGTCGACACCATCACGTTTGAGGGTAGTGGCGCGGATGCGGATCCCAGCAATATCATTTCTGCCTTTCGGTGGACTTATTACAATGGCGTCACTGACACCGTCTTAAGCTACCTGTCCACATTCACGCTGCCTGCAAGTGCGTTGCCCATCGGCGAACAGATGATTCGTCTCGAGGTGCAGGACAACGAAGGCAACTGGTCGCCCTCCGTGGAACAACACATCTATATTCGTGATGTGAACGGCGGTTCCGGCGTCGGCAAGACCTGGACCCTCCTCATCTATGCGGTGGCTGACAACAATCTGGACCAGTGGATGGGCGACTATGCAGTATCTAATGCCATGCTTTATCGGCTACGCACCGCGGGCTCCATGGCGAATGTTAACGTTGGCATTCTGTACGACGGCCCGGGCGTGAACGATACACGGCGATACCGACTAGACGCTTACGGCAACTGGACGACCGAATTCATTCCCGAAGCACGCATGGACGAAATGGAAACTCTGCGGGATTTCATCATGTGGGGACGC
>CAIQQO010000277.1 GCA_903873965.1 uncultured bacterium | reverse complement strand
GTGCGGGCGCGGTTGCGTACCAGTAGTTCCTGCACGATCAGGCCGGCTTCGATGGTCTTGCCCAGGCCGACGTCATCGGCGATCAACAGATTGACGCGCGGCATCTGCACGGCGCGAACCAGCGGGTCCAACTGGTAATCTTCGATCTCAATCCCGCTGCGGAAGGGTGCCTGCAACCACTTGACGTCTGCCGTTGACACGGCGCCCCACTGCACGGCGTTGAGAAACGCATCCAGCCGCTGGGGTGAATCAAAGCCGCCAACATCGGGCAAACCCAATCGCTCCTCGATGCGGGTATCCTGCTCAATCTCCCAGAGCACCTGGATTGATTCACCCAGTCCCTCATCATCGATAGCATTAAGGGTGATGAGGTGTTGCGGGTTGGCGAGTGGCTGAATAAGCGCATTAGCGGGCAGGGCGCTGGCACGGACTTCGACGACCACGAATCGGCGTTGTCGGACGGTGACGATTTGTCCTTGCTCTGGTAGATCTGATATCGACATTTCGACCATACTGATTACTTCATGTCATCCGTGATGACTTCATCTTAAGCTCTTTTCCCCATATAGGCCCTATGTGAGTATACCGAGAATTCGAACCAGAGTCAGAGTAAGGTAACCGGTCGATCCATCTTTGCGAAAACACTTACTACTTGTGATTCTCAGAAATCGGAGAATGGCCTACGAACAAAGTGGTGCGAGTATTCAGGAAAGTCTACTGTGGTCGTGCATTAATGATGACCAACTATTTCACTTGGAGATGATGGGCAAAACTATTCTCACGACCTAAAGCTTGATACTACCGGATAATCGGCATCAACAAATATACTAACGGAAAGCCACCAGTGACAAACGCATAAAAGCGAGGGTAGGTGAGAGTCGAACTCACCGCAGCTTGCCACGCAACCTGCCACAGGTTTTGAAGACCAGGACACCCACCGGAGCATATCTACCCTCATCAGTGATATTACACCGGAAATCATGATCTTGGCAGGTAAGATTAGCGTATGCCAAAGAAATCCGCAGTAAGTGCTGAGCACAACCACGAATCCGATGCCGTTTCATTTGAAGAGGCATATCGCGAGCTAACCGATATCGTCGCAACACTAGAGCGTGGTGACCTGGCATTGGAACAGGCGTTGGAGTTACATGCTCGTGGACAAAGGCTTGTTGTGATTTGCTCGACACAGCTTGAACAGGCCGAATTGAAAATAAAGAAACTTGGAGTAGAGTAAGTCAACAAGAATATGATAGGAACTCTGCTCAACATCATCGCAGTCGTGGTAGGAACACTAGCCGGAGTAAGCCTTGGGAACCGATTACCAGCACGAGTACAGGAAACTGTCCTCACCGGTCTTGGTATGTCGACAATTGGCTACGCTATCCTCAGTCTCACGGACGCAATGTCAAAGCAAGACAACGTGCCGGCTAAGTTTATTGTGGTTTTACTGGCGACATTAACAGGTAGTGTCGTCGGTGAGTTGCTCGATCTTGATAAATTGTTAACGAAGTTTGGGAACTGGCTTGAGCGCCGGTTTGCGCGTAGTAACAATGCCGAAGCAACAGCGCGTTTTGTCCGTGGCTATGTTGTAGCCAGTCTGGTGTTTTGTGTCGGACCCATGGCCATATTGGGTTCTATGCAGGATGGATTAACAGGCGACATATCCCTTCTTACCATTAAGAGTACATTGGACGGTTTTGCTGCGTTGGCGTTTGCCGCTTCTCTGGGCATCGGTGTAGGGTTTAGTGTGCTAACCATTTTTGTGATTCAAGGAAGTATTTCACTTGCTGCAGCGTCGGTGCAGAACATTTTTACTTCACCCATGCTGGCTATTCTGTCGTCGGTTGGAGCGTTGTTGGTGATTGGGATTGGGTTGACGCTTCTTGATATTAAGAAAATCCGCATGGCGAATTTCTTGCCTGCACTGGTCATTGGCCCCGTCATAGTTGCTGTGCTGCACGCGTTTGGTGTAGTGGGATTTTAAGCTTCATCCATCAGGCATTGATGAAGACACTTGTCATAGTTGAGTCACCAACAAAAGCAAAAACACTTGGTCCGATGCTCGGTTCCGGTTTTATCGTTCGGGCCAGTATGGGCCATATTCGCGATTTGCCCGAACGCGAACTTGGTATTGATCTTGAGGCTGACTTCAAACCTTCATATATGAATTTGCGGACGCAGGCAAAAACAATCAAGGGTCTTCGTGAGGCTGTGACCAATGCCGATCGCCTTTTTCTAGCAACAGATCCTGATAGGGAAGGGGAAGCTATTGCATGGCATCTGCTACAGGTGTTAAAGCCACGAAACATTCAGGTCCAACGCATCACTTTTCATGAGATCACGCCATCAGCCATAAAGCAGGCT
>CAIQQO010000276.1 GCA_903873965.1 uncultured bacterium | reverse complement strand
GGCAAGGTCGGCACGTCGCTCAACCAGTCAAACGATTTACTCGAAAAGGTAAAAAGAAACAACTACTTCAGCGCATCGCAGGTTGGCGCACTGGCAGGGCTTGGCTCGCACGTACTGACATCACAGGCCACAGCCTTGATTGAAATGGCGGGTGGCAGGGAAGCAAAACTTGATCTTAATGTCGGTCTGTCAAAGAAAGGAGAACGGCTGGAAGACCTCGTAGCCAACTTTACTGATGACCCCGAAAAGCATCCATTCGGCCATCAATTCCTGTCGCGTAACGCAGAAAAAGAGTACAACAAGGCGCATCCCGACAACCCGATACCCGCACTGAATGGCAGGTTTCTGGAAGGCCAGAACTTCACGACCTCGCTACTGTACGACAACCTGCGTTACGACCGCGAGAACCACAAGCTCTACAACATAGACACCAAGTCCACATCAGCCGAAAACGAAAGAGCTAACCATGACGCCTACGTGGTGCAGCAGAACGCTTACGACTATCACATGGTCTACATGGCGAGGAACACTGAAACCAACGCAGACGGCAGCAACGACAGGGCTGATCTGAAGAAGCAACTCATGCTGTCAGCTAAATTCAGCGAGGAAGATGCAGACGCCATCATTTCCGATCTCAACAACCCGGCTTACGGCGGTGTGAACATGATCGAGTCGGCACTGTATGTTGGCGACCCAAGGGACTTTCATCTGGACGATGCCGCTCACACAGCGAAACGAATCGTCAATGTCGCTCGAATGTCAGTGCAAGAATTGGTCAATGTCTTTCGCAGGGCAAAAAGCAATGAAGAAGCCATAGTCAAGAATCCAGAAGCAATGGAAAAGCTGGCTTCTATCCTTTCAGACCTTGAGGCAGGAGCGCCTGAAGTAAGGATTGAAGGGACTGAGTATGTCCCCGCCGAACAAAGCACAGAGCAGGGATTCGCGTCGGCAAGAATCAGACTTGAACGACAGGCATTGGCTGATAGATCGATCATGCCAGAGAAACCGGGTGGGTTGACTCGCACTGAACGAGAAGTCGCCATTGATCTAGTGCATGAAAAGATGGATCGTGGAGATGACATCTCCGAAGATGAATGGATGCTGATAAGGCCGCGGCACATTCCAGAAGAGGTGTGGCGTAAATCACGCGAAACAGGCATGGTCATGGGTGGTGGCACTGCGTCGAACAGCCCACTGGAACACTCCGAACTTGCTGGTATGTCGATGAGCGAGTTGCTACAACACGCTGCAGACCTTGGTCACATCATCGCGGCGGGAGCAAAACGCGGCGACATCATCGTACAGCTCATGGGCGGCGTAGAAGCACCAGGTAGCGCAGGGGCAAACCAACCTCAAGCGCAACCATCACAACCATCACAACCATCACAACCATCACAGCCATCACAACCATCACAGCCACAAGCCACTACATCGAATGGCACAAACATCAACAACCTGACCGCAGCCAATAACCCGATGTTCGGGCAACAGCAAGCGGGATTCACTCAGTCAGGACACCAGAACAGACCCAATGCGCCAGTCGCAGCCTGGATGACAGCGGTTAATCAGTTCGTCAGCGACACTGGCTTTTGGACAGGCGAAGAGGCCGACTACGTAAAACTCGCCTCAGATGGCGTGCTTGGCACAGAACAGGTTAACTTCTTCAGGCGGTTGAAGAATATGACATTGGGGAAACTACCGCTCAACGAAGCCAAGGACGTTGAGGGCGCTTTCTCGACACTGGCAGGTGAAGTGCCGGGTGGACAATACCTACCGGCAAGCACTGGATCGCCCAATGACCCCGCTGATATTACTCACTCACGAATCACGGCTGCGTTAGCCAATGTAACTGGCATCGTCAACGGCAGAAAGGTTGGTGGCGTAGAAGTAGCGGATCAGTACATGCGCTGGCGAAACATCAACGACAAGCCGCGCCGACCGCTTGAGGCTATCTCAGCCGATGAAGCTGGCAAGCGCACACTCGACGGTGTTCTCAATGCTGGCAAAGCCATTGACGCTGGCAGCATTGAAGGGTTTAACAGCAGTTCCATACCAGACGATGTAACGCGAGGCCACGTTGACAAGGCGATGGCGCACACCCGTAATGGCGATACAGCGAAAGCAGCCGCAGAAATGGGCGAAGCGAGTACATCGGCAAACGAGTACAACAGTGGATCAAGAAAGCCAACCGGGAAGGTGGAAGTTCCAGACAAACTACGATCGGAAGTGTTCAACAACGTCTATGCGGCACTGGACAAGCTGGCGACCCACTTGAACGCCACGAGCGAAAGCGCGGCTGGCACGTCACAAACGCTGAAAGACTTCAAGAAAGAACACGACGATTCCATTGAAATCGCCAACGACGCTGTCAAGGCGGTCAAACTCGCTCAAAAATCAGGCGCACTGAGCGACCCGAAAAATCCAAAGAAACTATCCAAGGATGGCGAGGAGACTATCGCGCTTACAAACGCCATGTCCTCTTCGGTGGAAGCATCGTGGGAGAAGGGCGGCTCAAAGTACAAAGAAGCCGAGAGCAAGTTGACTCCCGAAGAGATGGAGCAGCTCGACAGTCACACGTCATCAACAAAGCCAAAAGCAGGCTTTGACATCACTAAGGTATCAGCCAAATTGCTGTCAGGCGCGTTCGCGTTCCAGATGGCACGCGACATACGATACACGATCACGCCGCTCGAAGAAGCAGCCAAGAAGTACGATCTTGCCAATGAACAAAATGTGGCAATGCTTGGTGAAGTGGGTCTTGGCATTAATCCGCGTCAATATGGCGTCGGCTCGTACAAGACCATGACGGACGACGTGCAGCATGGATTCGGGCGAACTACAAGTCACACGATGGCAGGGTTGGCGGTTGGCCTTGGTGGCGGCGACCCAAGTATTCTGGGATCAGGCATACTTGGCGCACTTGCTAACTCTGCACTTCCGGCAGTTGGAGCCGCAGCCGCAATTGGTGCCATCGGTATGGCGATTCCGACGCTTGCCCCGATTGCATTGCCAACCGCAATTGGAGCAGCGACGGCAGCATTCGCGTGGACAGCAGAAGCGGCTTACCTTGGGGCAAAGTTCAATCCCGATGCACGCGCCAGATCGGCAGCGATTAAAAAGCACAGTGGAGATGCAGCCGCTACTGGCGATGACTTCTATTCAAATTTTGTGAACGGTCTGGATAACGGTCAGTTCGTCGACAATATATTCAAGCCTGCAATGGACATTCCCGGACTCAAGGAAGCTAACAAGCAGTCCGATGCCATACAGCAATACCTGTACAGCGCAAGCGCCGCACCCATCAGCAGTATGCAGCCCACAGGTGTCAAGGCATTGTTGAATCAGGTAAGCGCACCCGGCACTTTCTATTCCAACATCGGATACACCAACAGCCTCGACAAAGTAGCGATTGAATCCGCTGCCACGTTCTCGTTCGCCAGAGCTAGTTCCGGTGACAACGAAAAGGAACTGTACCGGC
>CAIQQO010000275.1 GCA_903873965.1 uncultured bacterium | reverse complement strand
TGACCGTCAAGATTGTTGGCACTCTTGCCAGCAGCACGACGACAGTCACCGTCGATTCTGCGCTGCTTCGGGCACTCTTTGTCCCTCAACCTGCCAAGCAGAGCAAGAAGGTCGTGACCTGCGATCTTGACGGTGACACGCTATGTCGCGGGATTCTTCTGGATGACGGTCGGACTGTGCATAAGCATGCCGAGTGCGACACGCCTCGATTTGATTTCTACACAGGCGACAACGACGCAGAAGAGCAGGACAGTCTCGACTGGGACATGTCCAAGTGGGAAATGCGCGGCTGACCTCACCGCGCTAGTAACCAGAGGGGGTTTGCGCCCCCTCTTCTGCATCTATTGCCACGCACTAGGTGACAGAAGAGGGCGCTCAAGCCCTGCGGTGCCGCCGCAAAACTATATTCCACAGGCGCACCGTCTCAGTAATCGGGCCGTTGGTAGCTTGTATCTACCAACGGTCTAGACATTTGCTCGAAGGAGGGCAATCATGTCAATCTCTATTCTACTGTCGGTTCTGTTTTCTCTGTTCGTTGGTTGGTACTTCAGCCAACCCGCCAGCCCCAAACTGGCGTTCGCCCTTGTGAATCGGGGCACCAGCCGCCGCGCAAAGTTGGACATCCGCACGTCCGTAATGCGCTCAGACGCCCCGGCCAGTGGGTCAACTGGCACCGTTAGCAGCAAGACGTTCGCAAACTACGAGGACATCATTGACTTGACTGTTATCGACCGCAATGGTGTTGAGACAGGCGAGAAGCGCGTCATCGTCAATCTCCCGCTGCGCCACTTCTTCCCCACCATCACGGTTGATGACATCGTCATCGTCAACTGGCTGTGGGACAACGCCGACCGCCCCACGGTTGATGTTCTGAAGAAGCCCATCACCTACAAGGGTAAGACGTACTACGGCTTCTGGTCGTGGGGATCAGCGGTCAAGAAAGGCTACACCTTCGGCTTGACCAGAGACATTCTCCGCACCAGTGGTCTGGGCTCTAAGTCAGAAGACGGTCTACGCGCCGGCAGAGCATTCTTCCCTCATGCCCTCTACGGTGCAGCCACGGGGCCGCAGCGCATCTACATTGCCAAAGAGCACGAGGTCATCAATGGCCTACCCATCGAAGATGGCTTTGGTTACACGACCGAGTCCAATGCCAAGGTCGTCCGCAACATCCGCACGCCCATCAAACTGGGTGATGTGCGCGACAGCTTCCACTTCATTCAGCGCCTCAAGTGGACTGTTGAGTTCGCGGCAGAGTCGGTTCCGCTCATTCTGGCTCGCTTGGTTACGATGGCCGATCCAATTACTTGGTTCAAAGACATCAAATCGAAGTTCGACAAGAAGTTTGAGCTTGTCTCACTTGACGCCAAGATGATGAAGCATCCGTTTGTCGCCAATGCGCTTACCCGCACTTCACAGGAACGGGCTAGTCGTCTTGCATCTACCATTCCGCTAGAGGCGGTCTATCGCACAGCCGCTCCTACGCTTGCCAAGACGATTGCCGCAATCGGCAAGTTCGTCATTGGGCGATACCCCATCGACAGCAACTCGTCAACTCGCGCAATCACTGCCGACGCGGACAAAGCTGAAATCGAGCGCATTAACAAGATGCCCGTGGCACAGTACACCTTGCTCTCAAGTGAGATGTTTGCCAAGGGCAATCTTGGCGTTGTGCCCGACGACAAGCTGGTCATCAAAGGCAATCAATACGATGTCATTCTGTGCGTAGAAGACATCAAGATGGCCGTTCCGTCAGTCAAGCAGTTCAAAGGCCGTGAGACCTACAACTGCGATGACGTCTATCTTGGCTTCACAGAGTTCTGGGCGGCTGGCTCTGCCTTTGGCATCTCCGCCGACTTCTGGAAGAAGATGGGCGGTGACTTCGACGGTGACGGTGTGGTCGTCGTAGACTGTTCGAAGCGCCCTGAGTTGTACAAGGCGGTCGAGCTTCTGCCCGAACAACCCTCCTACAAGCTGCCCAAGACGGATACTTCGTTCGAGCAATCAGGCGATCAACGCGCTGAGATGATCGTCAAATCATTCGAATGCGCCGTTATCGTCGGTTTCGCCACCAACGTTGCCGCCGCCACATTCACCACCAGCAACCGCGAGGAGCTTGCCACGGCTCTCGGCTATCAGTCTATCGAAAAGCTGGACAATCTGCTCAACAACCTCATCAAAGTCGGCACTGACGGTTTCAAGTGCAACGTCGATACAGCTCAGGCCGAAAAGACCTGCGCCGTGTTGCAGTCGAATATCGTCAAGCTCATGGGCAAGGGCGCTCCGTGGTGCAACTGGGGACGTGACGCCTACGCTTTCCGCAATGCCGTGCCGGAGTTCTACCACCCCGGTATGAACAAAGAGGAAATCCGCATCGGCATCCCCCCGCATTTCAACGGCACTATCGCCCAAATCTGCCGCATCACGCTGCCTGAGATCAACAACTTCCTCAAAATCCAGATCGAAGGCGAACCACTCTCGCACTACCGCCGATGGGCTGCAAGTGCCCCCGATTCGCTCTATGCTGAAATCGATCAGCTTCAGATGCGCTACAACACCCGCATCAAGAGCACCAACTTCAGCGACGAGAACGCCCTTGGACAGTTCAACGCGTGGTGGGACTTCGAAATGCGCGAGTGGTGCGCCAAGCACAGTGACTTGCCCAAGCAGACTATGGCAAATGCCCTGTGGCGCTCTGCCCATGAGTCACGCTCTGCCATGTCCGGCGCTGGCAGCATCCTTGGCTGTGAGTTCTTCAAGGACGAAGTCGCCAACATCATCACTCACAAGCCCGGTCTGAAAGAGGGCGGTGAGTTTCAGTACACCGTTTTGGTAGGGTTGCACTACGCACTCAGGGACAAGCAACTGGAAACAGTTGAAGCCGATGTCGAGGTGGTAGAGCATACCTACAAGAACAAGGATGGCAAGCCGGTAACACGGCATGTCGTCACCGGCAAAGTCCCCGGTCAGAAACCGGCTAACCCCGGCTGGCCTGAGAACACGCTCGCCACCGTCGATCTCAACTGTAATCAGCCTGAGTGCGGCAAATACCATGCACGCATCGTTCGCAACACCGCTGCATCGTGGAAGGCGGAGTTGAAGCCAGTCAAATAGGAGGCAAATGTTAGAGAAACGCGCCGTAACAGACGGTGCATGTTCGGGTAGTGTTGGCGGTTGGGCATTCAAGATGGATGGCACTGTGCTGTCCGGTTGGATGCCCAACACAACCAACAACCAGATGGAACTCTATGCAGTGTTCATGGCGCTAGAGAACTGTCCGTCTGACGCGGAATTAAAGATCACCACCGACAGTCAGCTGGTCATCGGCTGGCTTAGTCGGGGTTGGGCGTTAAACGTCGAGCCGATCCGCGTGCTCGTTGAAGTCATTCTTGAGGTAGCCCGCCTCAAGAGAGTTGAGCTTGCGTTCCAGTGGGTCAAGGGCCATGCTCAACACGATGACAATCTGGTTGTTGATCGTGCTGCGGTAATGCAAACCAAGTATGGCTGGCAACAAGTTGGCCGGGCCAACTCGTAAAAGACCTGCAGGCCGGTGAGGGTTCGACTCCCTCTCCGTCCTTTCTGATCCGACGTGGTGGGTCAGTTCTCTATGGGCTAACGCCCGTAGCTGTGGCTAATGCCGCTAAGAGAGCTGCGCAACCCCCCATGTACGCTCGTGTAGGCCGACTCTGGCTAACGCCTTGATACGTGCGCTACTCGCGCTCAGGGGTGTTTCTGACGGAGCTGCAATAAACCAAATCAAGCTCCGTTGAAATAAGGAAAATGATCATGGCGATGAAAGACAAGGCAAAGGCGATAGAGGCAAAAGAGTCCGGTCAGGTCTGCAAGAAGACCACGATCAAGGACATCATGCACCGGTGGGAAGAGCTGTCAGATTTGATTGAGGCCACCTACAAGGGCTTCGATACCAATGACAACGCAATGGCAAATGGCGGCATGGTAGCAATACCTGATCCCGACACCGGCGAGATCGTCAAGGTGAAGACAGTGCAGTTCGCATGCAGTCGTCGGCTTCCAACACCGGCATCAGTGACCGCATACTACAACGGGACGGTGGTCTGGACTGGCATCAAGCCGCTTGAACTCCCGGCACCAGTGATGGAACCAGTAGTGCCAGTCGTGGCGGAAGTGGTAGAGACAGGGCACGAAGTGACCGAGTAGTAATAGCGAGGGGGGTGAAAATTCCCCTCTTTCATCATTCAACATTCAACTTTGATAGTGAGGTGAGATCATGGGATACGGGATTCTTGGAGCAGTACGCTCACGCAGACCAGTAGTGTATATCCGCGAGACAGCAGCACCAGTAGCGCCAGTGCAGACCAAGGCGGCGGTGTTCATCACGCCCGTTGCTCCGACAGCGAAAGTCGTCGGCGTCCGCGTGGTGGATTTCGATTCCACAGGATGCACCGTGGACATTTGGACTGTTATGGCCGACACCCCTGTATATCTGCGGGTGGGCAAGCATGACAGCCGCACAGACGGTGTTTCCGCCCGGAAGTGGGCATCGGAACTCCTGGGTGAGTACACCAAGGACGACAAGGCCAACGAGACCAACGGCTACTATGACCCGGAAACGGGCGAGTTGGTCAACGCCGGCGTCAAGTACCGCGTGACCGAATACGGTGAGTGCCCCCGCAAGGCAAAGCGCGGGTGGAATCGGTAGTGAGGGTGGGGTGGTCTTCGGACTGCCCCCCATTATATTTCCCCCTTTTGCGTGGCACACACACACAGCTCGGCGCAAGCCGCACTGCTAAGCCGCAAGCCGCATCACCCCCCCACAACGCCCCCACCAGCCACACAACGGGCTTGCCATAACGACAGGGCGTGTGCATGCAGGGATTACAACTCCGCTGACATCCCACTGACACAATCTGGCGTCACAGGCATCCCGCATGGCATGACACAGGCCTGTTGACTACCCGATCTACCGCATACAGGGCGTTCAGCGTGGCAACAGGCCGCCTTCACTCGGCTAACGGTGCATGGCTCCCGATCTACTGATACACCCGTACGGCAGCGATGTCGTACCTGGCCTCACGGATAGCGATCCGGCGGGGAGTTATGACAGCGGCGCAGTCCTGCACTATCAGATACGCGATCCGGGAGGCTGTGAACATCACGGTCTCCCCGGTTGTGTTGGTCATCGCACCGGCTAAGGTTGGCGCACAACCAGATGACAGCAGCGCACACCCGTTCAGTGCCTCCTTCCACTGGACAGGTGTGTGCTGCTTCCTGTACACAGGCTGTGGGACGTGCCTTTAACCAGGCTTTGCAGGTGATGGGTCTTGGCCCGGCCAAGCTATCCGGTCGCTGATGAGGCTGTTCGCCGGAACACCGGCATCATACCGTGTGCCCAAGTAGCGAACAACCTGCTCCCGTTAGGGAAAACAGTGGCTTTTGAAACACACGCCACCTCAATCGGTCGCCAGCCGGCAGCGATGCCGGTTTATTTATTCTCAGCAACAAGGAGTCAAGACATGGGCGGATCATCGCCAAAGATAAAACAAGGCAAGAAGCAATTGTGGTCATATCAGAGCGCCGACAGGATACAGCGAGCGGCCTACATCGCCGCGCTGCATGGCAAGACCAAGGCCGACTACATCGATCAGATCGTTCAGGAGAGGATCGATGCGGACTGGCGAGCTGCCATTGCGCCGGAAGTCGATAGCGCGGTCAAAGAGCGTCTGCAAAAGATCATGGCGGGTGCCCTGTGAACAGCAAGCCCCGCATCACCTACTCGCGCAGCCGCAAGGCGGACGGGATCGTCTGCTCAAAACGAATCATCAAGCCCATCTGGAAGAACCTCATCGACAAAGAGCATGCCGGCAAGTACGCTGGCAGCACTATCGTGTGGCAGGGCCGGAAACCCGAAACGACCAAATGAATGGATAGCGCATACGCCAACATGCCGGCGACATTCTATTTCGAGTGGTGGGACAGCGGCGCGATTGTCAAACAGTCCGTGCCGATCCCGGAACACGACCTCGACCGGAAGCGCGTCGAAGGCGCAAAACTCTGGCTGATCAAGACCACCCGCTCGATTGTAGTCAAGCGGCTCAACTCCCCACTCTCCGTCCAGACGATCTACAAGGGTGAAGCACTACTCACACTTGATCAGGAGAAACGCCTCTTTCTGGCGCTTGCACTCACACTCAAGCGTCCCCCGCAGTGGGATGAGACCAGCATGGCAAAACAAGCCCTTGCCGGCTCATCCGATGATATCGCGGACTTCTGGCTCCGCGATGCCTTGACAAGGTATTTGAATATCCCTGCAGGCATCATCCCGCGTTTTGATTGACTTGGGATTTTACACTCGCTAGGATATTTGGAAACGGGTGAGAGCACACCCATCAAAAATGCCACAAGAGCGCAGGGTGTTTTGCCTTAAACCGCGAGGCCGGCAACGGTGGCAGTGAACCCGGACGAGAGCGCACGAGCGAGTATCAAAGTTGAGTCTCGCAACTCCCTTGGCCCGGCCAAGTGTTGGAGGTAACTCACTCGCCCGATGTGCTGCCTACTTATCCTTCCACCCTCTCGTCAGATATTGCTTGCGGCTGATTGAGTTGAGCACTGTCGTGCATGACTCCCAGTTCACACGGGTGATCTTGTTATAGCGTAAGTCGAAAGGATGTCGATCTGGGACAGAATCGATGACTTTCCTCGCTTTATCGATCTCGCCCAGCGCCACATCAACCCACACGTCCTCTAAAATATCGGGCAGTTGGCCAAACAGAGTGGTAATCGATTGCTGCCTTGCTGATAGAAGTTCGTGGACGCGATCTTCCACCGATCCGGCGTAGCGCATGTTGTAAACATCAACAGTGTCACGAACCTGCCCGATACGCTGGATGCGTCCTTTGCGTTGCTCCAGTCGGGTGGGATTCCAGGGTAAGTCCAGGTTGATCAGCGTCCCGAAATACTGCAAGTTAAGCCCTTCCGAGGCTGCATCGGTGCCTAATAACAGCCGTATCTCGTGCGCTCGCGCTTTCGCTTTGATCTCGTCGCGGCTGGTCGCCGTGAACAATCCTGCCTGCATCAACCCTGACTTCTGCCCGCCGGCGTAGATGCCGATCTTTTCATCCGGCAATTCTGCGGATAGCTGTTTGGCCAGCCACCACACGGAGTCAAAATACTGGCTGAAAATGATGGAGCCCAATCTTAGCCACTTGCGCTCGATCAGTTGGCGTTTGACGACTTCATATTTTGGATCGCGTGCCTGGTTGGCTTCCAGCGCGCGCACAAAAAGCTGCAAGGCGTGGCGTTCGTCTGCGGTGAATGTCTCGCCACGAGTTGACTGCGGTACGTCTTCCTGATCGTCGTCATTGCTGTCATCCTCGGCATCCGCTCCACCGCCAAGTAAATACTGTGCGGTCAGTTTCCCCGCTTCCATGGTGCTGCCCACGCGTCGCAGCAACAGTGTCCGCATAAAGCCGGTCGCGCTGGCGCGATGTTTCAGCAGGTTGCAGAATTCCTCTGCGTGTTCATAGGCCTCCAACAGGAATGGTGGAAGGGGAATTGAATCCTGCTCGCGTTCGCCATGCAAGGTCACGCGGACTGGCTTGAGATACGGTTCCCCGGTTTCGGTGTTGATTGTCTCTTCAAGGTACGATCGCGTGCGACGCACAATATGCCGAATAATCGGGTTGTGATTGTGAATGTAGTCCGCAAAGTTGTTGCGAATACGCGCCTTGTCCGGCGCTCTCAGGTTGGTATACGCGTTCCCTGGTGCTGAGATGACTGTGTCATCCATGTTTAAGGTGTGTCGTAAAGCGTCATAGTTGATGCCTTCGTTTGCGGGCGGCAGCGGGTTTCGCAGCCAATCCCACATCGCCATAGGATCGGTAGGCAGTGCCGCATTGCCGGTGAGTAGCGTCATGGCTGCCTCAGCGTTATGCCAGCGGCTGCCAATGCCGCCCAGTACGGAGGCGTTGCCGCGGTTGAGGGCATCCAGCAAATCCCACGCCTCAACGGGGTGCAATTGCACAGGTGTTGCGGTTGCCAGTAACAGGCTTTTTGTTTTGGTTGAAATGCGCTGGATGAAGGAAAGCAGGTGATTGGGATCAGCGGCTTCATATTCGTGACCCGCCGACAGGTTGCGGCGGCGTGCCCGATGCGCTTCATCCAGTATGACGCACTCAAACTCCATCTCGGCGAGAACATCCGACACTTCTGATCGGCGCGTAATCAATCCCGTCGAGACAATGCCCACCCAGCGCGGGCACTCGCGAATGGCCATCGGACCGCGGCTGGGATAAACGATCTCGTTTTCATCCACCCATTGTTTGCCATCCCACACTGCCGAAGGCATGTCCAGCATCGTCAACAGTTCATCCTGCCATTGCCAGAGCAGCGTCTTTGGCGCGAGGATCAACACCGGTTTGTCGCCGATCAGCGCCATCAATTCTGCCGCTATCGCGAGTTGCAGCGTTTTACCCAGCCCGACCTGGTCGGCCAGCACAAAGCGCGCCCCATTCGGGCTTTGATGCGCCTTGAAAGCCATATCGATGAAGTATTTCTGGTGTTCCCACAACCCTGCTTCGCGCCGATAAACCGGCGACTCAATCACCGGCGCAGCCGAGACAGGCGACTCGCGCCACTGCGGGATGTCGCGAATGATGGAACGGCGAGACAGCCGCTCGATATCTTCGACAATAGCATTGGCCAGGGGGATGGCGCTGGTGGAATTCCACAGGGCATCAAACTCTGCCTGTACCCATTCCACCGCCTCGGCGGAATCATCCTCCCACAGCAACTCATAATTCAGACGCCATGCGGTGTAGGACTCATTGACGCTGCCCAGAAACGCAGTTTTACTACCGTCCGCCAGCGTGATAACGCCGGCCTTGCCGTGAATGAATCCAAACTGCTCGTTGGGCAGGACTTTGATCTGCAACTTGCCGGAGCTGAGCAATCGGTGCAACTGTGCAAACCGATCCCGCCCCGGCGCGTTTTCGGACAGCTTCTCGGGTTGAGAGGCGCACCACTCGCGCCGCATGGCTTCCTGCGCGGTCTTGGCACTCACGACATCCCGGGGATCAAGGTCTGAGTTGCATATAACCCGGATCACGCCAGTGACGGCATCGAGCGCTTCGCCGGCCACTTCCAGCATGGAGGAACGGAAGTAGCCCGCAATGCGATCATAGGCGCGCGCCTTGACCAGCCGCGGCGCAAGAAACGACGCATCCAGCCGTTGCTGTCGTGAAGAGAAACGCTTGATCGACATGGTTCGTTACACCGTGTCATTCTCCACGATTCCTGCCAGCAGGTGCGCCGCGGCGGCATCCTCGCGCCAGTGCGGCATGGGCAACCGCTCAATATATCGCAGCAAGACCAGCATGATGCTGCGTTGCGACCAGTAGTCGCCGGGAGTTTCGTCCTTCAGCCAGCGCAGGCCGGCAGCAGCTTTCTCGTTATCGCGCACGGTATAGATGGCAAACAGGCATTGCCGCAGCAGCGATGACCCAAACCCGGCGCTGCCCAGTTCGCGGTTCTTAAACTCGCTGGCCGTCTTCAAGCGCGCCTCGTTCGCATTGCCCGATGCGAGCATGGCGGTGTAATCCTTGACGCCAAACCCGCGCGCAAACTCCTGATACACGCCCTGGCGTCCTTCGCCGTGGCTTTCCACTTCCAGTCCCTTGATATAGAAGCGCTCCTCCGCGCTCAGGTTGCGCCAGGCGTCGCGCCGCGCATTGGCTTCGTGGTGCAGTGCCTTGGGGATCAGGTAGTTGCTGGCGATTTTCACGGCGTTGTCGATAACGCCCTCAATCGGCGACTTCTGGCCTTTCACGCGCGGTCGGGTCAACTCTTTCTCTATATCAATCTCTGCAATGTGGGCGTATTGCGTCAGTACGCGCAAGGCAGCGGCATAAGCCGCCAGTTGGTAGTCGCTATCGCCGAAGTTGGGGTCTTCTGCATCATCCAGGTCTTGCATCGTGGCGAGTTGCTTCTCTACTTCTGGCTGAATATCCGCCATGATTTCATCCAGAAAACCGGATTGCTCGGCTATGCGTTTGCGCAGCACCAGCAGTACCGTTCCTTGCACATAGTTCCCTTTCTTCATGGCGCTTTCAGTTTCTGTGGCAATAGTCCATGCTGCAGTTACACGAAGGCCTGCTGCCCAAAGTATTAGTGCTAAGTCCGCCCAAACACTAGCGTCCTGATGGGTGAACATTACTATTTGGAGACCATCAGCCGACATGTGCGAGGTGAGGTTCCGGTAGCACTCAACCATTGCGTATTTGAAACGCTCATCAGATCCCTGCACAGCTAATGCTCTTTTGCTATCTGAATACCAAAAGGGAAATAACTCGATAAGATGTGTCCCATACCAAGCGAGAAAATACTCAGACAACTCATGATAGTTAATCGCATCAGCATAGGGAGGGTCAGTAATCCAAAAATGGCAATCATTTACTATTGATCGTGCATCAGCAACGAAAATCGTTGAGGTTGAACAATTATAGTAACCATGTAAGTCCAGTTGTAATGAACTCAAACCCAGAAAGCCACGTGTTGCATAGTTGAATAGAGTATTCAATGCCTGGTTTAAGAATGTGTTTTTACCCCCCCCAATTCCGCCTCCTTGGCTTGGTAACCATACGCTGAGGCGAGAGTTCCAGTCGGCATAACGTCCTACTTGGAGCAATCCGCTAACCATTTGGACGATGGAATTAGTGGACTGTTGCTTGTAAAACAACCCATGTAGAAGTAGTTGTCTTGGCGTGAATAGATGATGCCAGTATGTCCATCCACGGGTTCGAATAGGTTCAAGCGTTTTCTCACCTGGTTCAATAGGCGTACAAGGAATATAGCCCTCTGTATGCCAGTCACTCCAGTTAAGGAGTAGTAAGTTCATCACCTGTTGTTCGCGGTGCAGATCTTCTGCATCAGGCGCACTATAGTGCCG
>CAIQQO010000274.1 GCA_903873965.1 uncultured bacterium | reverse complement strand
GCCACTGCGCACACAGTGGAAAATCGAGAACAGTGACAATGACGCAGCCGCGCGATTGTGCCCGATCATGCTTAAATAGGCTGGTACGCCGCGTCAACAGTAACCCGGGCGTCAAGGTGATTTATGGCACAGCGAAAGATCAAACGCGCGCTTGTTTGGCGCGCCGGAGGAGTATCAGGATTACGACGACGTGATCGACCATGCCGATATCGAGGCGGTGTTTATCTTGACCGCGCCGGGCACTCATGTGCGTTTCGCGCTGAAGGCGATCGCAGCCGGGAAGCACGTGCTGGTTCAAAAACCGATGGCTACCACCATGGAGGATGCCCGCAAGATTGCGGATGCCGTGCGCGCGGCCAAGGTGAAGGCTTTGATCGAGCCAAGTTCCAACACGCGGCTTGATCCAGACACGGCGCTCCTGCGCGACCTGGTCTGCCGGGGCGTGCTGGGCGAGGTACTGTGGTTTTCGCTAGCCTACACCGGCCCGACGACCTATGGCCCAACGCAGATTGTGGGCGTCCTCGGATCATGCAAGAGCGTGATGGCCACGGCGCGCATCGGTGTGACTGACCACATGATTGTGCCGGAAAGCCAGTACGACGTATTTCTGGCGCAGGCGACCGACCCCGACCACGCCAACTACTGGGACGCGGTGCTAGATTTGCCTCGGACACAACGGGTGCGCATGGAGCATTCAACTATTATCACGAGTCGTCACGCCATTTTATCGAGTGCATCCTCGAAGACCGCGAACCGATTGTCAACGTCGACTGGGGCCTGCACATCACCGAAATGATGGCCGGCGCCGTCGAGTCCTATACTACAGGCCGTCGATATGAGATGACGACCTGTGTATTGCCGCTTTCTATGCCCTACGCCGTCTTCACGCACACCATCTGCGGCGCCAGCCAGAATGGCGGGAGATATGCAGGCGCAGTGGAGAGGGGCAGCACTTCCTCGGCCAGCGTGATGCCCAGTTGGCTGCTCATGAAGGCGCGGCGCGCCTGAATGCGCTGCCACGCGTCGTTATAGTCGGCCTGCAGTTCGGCGCGCAATACGGCGTCGGCGATGACGACGGTGTCTTCGCAGTTGAGCGACAACCCTTCCGGCAGCGGATAGGGGATGATGTCGGACTGCAACGCCATGCCCGATGCAATGCGTTCCGTGCTGCCCGGCCGTATCGGCGAATGTACCCATTCGTCAAACGAAATGAGATGGCCGGGATTCAACATCGAGTTAAAATCTGCGTCGCCAAAGGCTAGCGTCACCGCGGTATAAATGTCGCCGCCCGCTGCGCAAATGTGCAACGACTCGTACCACGTCGTCAGCGCTTTGAAATACGGCTCGCAATAGGTCACAAAAAACTCGACCTCGGGCTTCGTGATCATGCCGGCACGGCAGACCAGGCTGCCCCAGAAACTCACCGCAGTCGTGACGCCATCACCGGTTTCGATGCGTCGCGGCGTGGGGCTGCGCAAGCCCACGATGTTGCTGTGCCCCGATGCAAACATCACGTGCGCCGTCAACGGATCGCCTTCGTAGCGCATCTCGGCAACAGCCTTGTACTCGCTCATGCCCGGCTTCGTGCCATTGACAATGTTGAACACGCTGGCAGAGGCGCGCATGGCTGACCATTCAAAAGCCGCGATCTGAGCCGCCGAGTTCTGCGCGCGCAAGCCATCGACCGGATTCATCATCACCGCAGTCACATCGCTGACGCCGCCCTGCGCTCCCACGGCATGCTTCAACGTGTGGACGATGAGCGCCGGGACAAAAGCGGGTCGGCGCGGATCATCCGTCTCAGTTTCACCCAGGTATTTCCAGCCCACAATGCCCACCGTGACGCCGGCCCTAATACCCGCAGCCGCAATGACATCAGACAGTTTCGGCGCTGTCAAGCGCGGCTGACCGGCCAGGCTGAACGACTGGCACAACAGCACGTCAATCCATGGCGTCGTCAACGGCACGTAACCACACCCTTCATTGCCAACGATCATGACGCGCCGCCCGCCCGGGCCGATCAGAAGCAAGGCTTCCTCGAAGCGCGGATCGTAGCCGGTCAAAAAAGTCAAGTTGGCGAAATGCTCGCGGTCGCCATACACAGCAACCCAATCGGTGCCTGCGCGCGCATACAGGGCATCGATGCGCGTGATGTATTCATCGGCAGGAAAGACGGGTGCAATCGACGGAATGACTTCGACAGGGAATGGCACATGCTGCAGTTGAATTGTCATATGGGTGTTTTTGAACCTCTATTTCACGCGACGCAAAATCATTAATGGTATTTCGCGCGTCGTCAGTGTACTATACCGCGCATAATGCGGATGTTCCGCCACCAGTTTCGCCCAGATGCGCGCACGATCATCGCCAGTGGCCTGTTCGGCGATCACATCGAACACCTCGGCGCGCACCTGAATC
>CAIQQO010000273.1 GCA_903873965.1 uncultured bacterium | reverse complement strand
CGCAGGTACCTGCTTGAATCCGGTCTGTCAAGCCAAGGAGTATAAGATGTCAAAAACCAATTCAGGTGCTGGCAGAGGCGCGCGCGTCGCAGCAACAGCAGCAATACCGGCCGCCCCAAACGCAGCCGGCCCAGCCGGGCCCATCGAAGGCCAGTATTTTACGGGTACCGACGTTGTCGTCAATTACGGCACCTACGAAGGTGGTAATCACGCCTCTACACAGTTTGAGGCGGAAGCAGCGATGACCAGTTTATTCGGGCGCGTTCTTACTGATGATGAGCTAAAGGCCATCGTTTCTGCGCCGGATGGGTCGTCTCTCGGCGTGTCAGCTAGTTCTTCTGACCGTCTCACCATCAAGGTATTCCATCCGCTCTATGACACCTATATAAGGCAGTTCTACATGCACAACGGGGAGTTGGAAATGCACAACGACTACTTCTTCCTCAAATCCAAATATGCCGGCGTTGACCCGGTTACCGGAAAACATATCTGGAAGACCGATGCCCCCAAGGGATTCGGGGCAACCATATTTTCACGGCAGGTAGTAGCAGCAAGAAGGCTGGGCGTCAAGAGGATAACAGTATATGCCTTTCAAAATGAAGCTACGGCTTTTAGGGCAGGTGCTAACGGGTACTACACCTGGCCGCGATTTGGCTATAACGCGAGTCTGCCGAGTTTCAGCGCACTGCGATTACAAAGCAACGCATCAAGAAGACCGCCGTCGTCAGCAGAGGCTACTTACAACCAGGCGAAAGACTTTCGTACCCTGATGTCAACAGAGGCAGGGCGATCCTTCTGGATGAAGCACGGCGATAGCGCTCATTTGGTTTTTTCCCCAGAGCAATCATCTAAAAACTCAAGTGATCTGCGCAAGTATTTGCTGGAAGCGGGCGTAACTGACCCTGGAGTATAGGATGTCAAAAACCAACGCCGGTGGCGGGCGTAATGGGCGCGACGCAGGGAGTGCCGGGTCAGAAGTGGAACGCGCTTACTTCAACGATTCGAACATTCGTGTGGAAGGCTTTAATAATCAGGATGTACAGGATATGGTTTATACGATATTCGGGCGTGACCTGTCACGCGAAGAGATCGTGAGCATGGTCTCTCCACCAGACGATTCGACTGTCTTTCTGGCCGACGAAGGGGATGGCACTCTGAGCATTACTGTCATGAAGCCAGGCCTAATCGATGATATGGTCAGACACGTCTATCTTGACCGCAATGGCAAGATAGAAATGCACAACGATTCGTTCTTTCTTGCGATGCGCGATTCAGGCAAGGTAGACGCTAACGGTAGCCCAATCATGGTGTCCGTTGCCAAGCGTGGCTACGGTGCGACCACACTGGCGCGCCAGGTAGTTGCGTTGCGCAACCTGGGCGTACAAAGAATCACAACCTTTGCCGCGCAGGGGCAGGATATGGTCGGTTACGCCGTCTGGCCACGTCTCGGATTTAACGCGGCGATCCCGTCGGGGAAGTGGCCGATACTGGCCCGCTACGGTGCTGCTCACGGGCTGGACTGGAGCCATGTCAGAGAATATCGCGACCTCATGACTTCCAAGGCGGGCAGAGACGCATGGGAAAAGATCGGCTGGGGTATTCACGATATGTCGTTCAGCACTTCCAGGTCGTCACAAAACAGTGCCGACCTGCGAGCCTATATCCTGAGTAGCGATGGCAAGGTCTCGGACCCAGGAGTGTAATTTGAAGAAGCCACGCAAGACAAAGTATTGGAGCAAAGATGAAATTCAGCGCATGAGCACCATCACGGTTGTGTCGCAACGTGACGCTTCCAGGCTATGGAAACGTTTGGCACTCGCCAAATATAGCGCTCTACTTGACTCACGTCTGCGTAAATGATAGTTATTGTCATGCGTCATAACAATGGCGCACAAACTTGAAGGAGGTGCAACAAATGGCAATCAAGAATTCCGGAGCGCCGCTTCGCCAGCCGAAAGGTGGGAAGTCGAGTGGCATGTTTGTCACTATGATGACGGGCATGATGCGCGACAAGAAAGGCGGGATGGGAAAAGGCATGGGGAAGGTCGGCAGCAAGGCTGATCGCCTGTGTGTCAACGACGAGAAAATCAAGGGTTGTTAGGAACCGTAGCATGCTGAAATAACATTCAGTTGTAGCGGCTGTGTATTGGGATCGATTGGTTAATGCCCAAAAGGGCGCAAGGAGTATTTTTGTATGTCACCAGTAGCTAAGAAGGCAGTGAAGAAGCCGGTCAAGTCTATTCTCAAAAAGTCTATTGCCAAGAAACCGGCCAAACCCGTGGCCAAGAAGCCGGTTAAGCCCGTGGCCAAAAAGCCGGTCAAGCCGGTCGCCAAGAAGACGGTCAAGAAGGCACCAGCGGGTTCTCCCGTAATTCCAGAAGGGTATCTCTAAGGAGTAGCGCGATCAGGCCGGTCGCCTGGCAGGAGGCCGGCTCGAAACACGTTTATGCCCGTATCCTATGACTGGGACGGCGGATCGCAGCGGTATCGAGACCGTGCTACCGGAAGATATGCGGCCCATACGGAAGTGCGGTCAGAAATTGATCGCATCCTTGCTGCTGCGGCCAGCGAATTACGCCAGACTGGTATTGACTTGCAGACCGGGAAGATCAGCCTTGCGGAGTGGCAGACAGCCGTTTCTGGCTATATCAAGTCGCTGCATTTGATGATGTCTTCTGCTGGAGCCGGAGGATGGGCACAGATGACCCAGTCGCTCTATGGGTCAGTTGGCGCAGAATTGCGCAAGCAATACGCGTGGTTGCAGAAGTTCGCCGAGGAGATCGAGGCCGGGCTTGCCCTCGACAACCGATTTTTATACCGTCTCACGCTTTACGCAGAAGCAGCGCGCAGTACCTACGAGAGTACACGGCGCAAAAGCATGATAGCGGCTGGCTATACTCATGAGATGCGCGTCTTGCATGCGAAAGAGTCGTGTTCAGGGTGCATCGAACAAGCAGCCATGGGCTGGGTAACGATAGGAAGCGGCAAACCTATAGGTGCGCTGGAATGTCTTAATAAGTGCAGATGCACCAAAGAGTACAAAAAAGACATTCCCGTAACAGCTTAATTCTGCGAAATATTCTTGTGCGGCTATTCAGCCACTATTGCCCAGTCTTTCAGCGCACATAGAGTGCGTTTTGGCCCATGGGCCAAAACACCAACGGAGGAAAATGTCCGATTCCATGACCACTTACGGCCTGATGTCCAATGAAGGGATCGAGCCAGCCGACCCGCCGCCTGGAACTCAGGCTGAGACGATCGATATCCTGCGTGACAGCGGCTATCACGTCGGTGATGATATGGAGCTGGCATTTGAGTCATTGCGCCAGAAGAAGGCGGATTACGACAATTACTGGAACTACTACTACGGCGACCATCCACAGTTGTGGATGACCGAGAAAATTCGGCAGATGTTCGCCGGGGTGGATATCAGGTTTCAGGAAAACTGGTGCAAGCTGGTCATTGATGCTTGTCTGGAACGGATCATTCTGGACGGCATGCGCGTCAACGGTTCGCAGGATCAGCAGGATACGCTCACCCACATCTGGCAAAAGAATCAAATGCGCCTACACGCGAAGTCTGTGCACAGATCAGCACTCGTGTGCGGCGAGGGTTTTTTATTCGCATGGCCGGATGACGAAGGCGTGCCGCGCGTCTATTACAACGATCCGCGGTTGTGCCATATCGTCTACGACGACGAAGACCCGCTCAAAAAATCCTTTGGGGCTAAATGGTGGGTGCGGCGCGACGGGATGCTCCGGATGAATATGTATTACCCGGACACGATTTATTACTACATCAGCACGCGCACGTCCGAGTACACCGACAGGGCGTCGCAGTTGATCCCGTTCACCGAAGATGGGTACAGCGGGGGGAGTGCGTCAAACACTTACGGTGTTGTCCCGCTGTTTCACTTCAGACCTGACATTACGATGCGCGCGTCGGATTTAGATGACGCGATCCCCCTGCAAAATGCGATCAACAAGCTCGCCCAGAATGGCATGGTGGTTGGCGAGAATGATGCTTTGCCGATTATTTACGTTATCTCGCAGATGGAAATTGGCAAGAAAATATCCATCGGGCCAGGCAGGATATTAGACCTGCCCGGGTCGGATGGAGACGGCCAGGCCACGCAGATTGGCCAGCTCCCCGGCGCGCAAATGACCCCGTTTACGACCGAGAAAGAAGCCAAGAAGGATGCGATGCTGGCAATCACGCGCACGCCGAGCCACTATGCGCGCAACGAAGGCGCTCCCAGCGGCGAGTCGCTCATGGTGCGCGAAGCACCGCTTGTCAAAAAAGCCGAAGATCGGACTGATAGTTTCTCGGTCACGTGGTCAGAAATGGCTGATTTCCTGTTGCAGATCGAAGGCTATGCGGATGTCGTGCAGGAAGACATCACGCCAATATGGCGCAGCCCCAACAGCGTCCAGCCGCTGACACGGGCGCAGATCACGCAGCTGCGCGTCGTGTCTGGTATCCCACTGGGCACAGTTCTAAAACGCGAGGAACGCTGGACAGACAAGGATATGTCGGAGTTAGCCAAAGACAAAGTATGGGCATCCCGGCTGGATGCGCAGGTGCAGGATATCATCAACCCGATCCCGACTGTGACTACTGCGCCGGATGGCACTCAAACCACGTCAGCGCCACCCGTCATGCCCGTAGTCGATGAGGCGTCCGGCATGGTTCTGACCGCTGGCGGGGCAGTCAGCCAGCCCGTAACCCAAGGGCAGATCCAATCCCCAGCCCCCAATCCCGATGTAATCCCGGGCTCCGAAGCGCGACTGGGTGCCCAGGCAAATGCGTCAGCCCCAAGCGCGCTGATGGAATCGCTAGTCGGAGGGCAGCCGGCAGCCGGTTAAGCATGGCCATTACGCTTTCGACGGAAGACCGCGTGACGCTTGCGGAGATCGAAGGTCAGGTCATTGCGTTGTTGCGCGAGCGGTTGGACGAGTACAAAACCCTGCCCGAGGCGTTTGAAGCGCATTTCGACGTGCTGCCAGACAGAATTACCATCCAGATTATTACCAAGGGTAGATTGACACGGCAGAGAACGAAGACATATAATCAAAAAACTCCGTCAACATAAGATGGAGTAATATAAGCCAGAGCTAAAAACAGCGCGGCTGAGGTGTGATGCCTCAGCCGCGCTGTTTTATTTCCGGCCCTAGCGAGATGCAAGGAAATGAGTGACTCTTTGAATACTGATCAGCAGAATGGCGAGAAGCCCGTGACAACAGCAGAAATTGCCATAGATGAAACCGCAGGTGGCGTTGGGTACGTTATCGTGCCCGAGACAGTGATCGTTAGCCCGCCGAGTGATTCGGCAGCCGATGAACACGAAGAGCCCGTTGCGGAGGCAGTTCAGGCAGTCGAAGCGGAAACAGAAGATCAGGAGGCTAAAACTGACACCCTGAACGCAGACCCGTTCGACACGTGGTTTCTGACGCAGAACGATGAGGCGAAACTGATCGTCAATTCGCATATATCCGGGCTGAAAAAGGCTTTGGATAACGAACGAAAGGTGGCCAAGCAGGCAAAAGTTCTGGAGAAACAACTGAAGACGTTATCGAAAGGTTTGAAAGAAGGGAGTGATGAAAAGCTGAAAGTTGAAGCGTTACTTAAGCAGGTGCAAGACGAGAACTCTGCGTCCAAGCGGGAACTCGCGTTCTACCGATCCATGGCCGGAAAAGGCGTGCGTGACGTAGAGCTCGCGTTTATCGCAGCGAACAAGGCAGGTCTCCTTGCCGGTGATGGGTCATGCGATCCAGCAGCTCTGAAATCAAAACACCCGAGTCTATTTGAGGCGCCACAGCCAAAACCGACTCCTCCGCCCGCGAACGGAGGTTCTGGTTCTGGTCCTCAGCCGGGGCAGCGAGTCGATATGAACACGATATTACGGCGGGCGGCAGGTTTCACTCCAAACAGGTAAGTAAAATGGCAGTTTATAACAGTTTGATTGACCGTGGCGATGCGTCTGCTCTCATGCCTGAAGAGTACGCAAAGCAGATTATTAAGAACGTGCCCCAGCGTTCCGTAGTCATGCAGTTGGCTCGCCAGTTGCCGAACATGAATCGTGCTCAGCAACGATTGCCGATTCTTGACACGTTGCTTGAGGCCTATTTCGTGGCTCCGACCGACACGGGCAAAAAGCAAACTGGCAAGGTCAGTTGGACGAACAAGTACATTCACGCCGAAGAATTGGCCGTGATTGTGCCGATTCCCGAGAACGTGCTGGCCGATGCCGAGTACGACATTTTCGGCGAAATCCGCCCACTGATTGAAGAGGCATTTGGGCGCGCTTTTGACCGTGCTGTGTTTTTTGGCACCACCGCGCCGGATAGCTGGCCCACCAACATTCTCGAAGCGGCGACCTCTGCCGGCAACGTCGTGACTGCGGGTGGCGTGGACGTGGACCTGTACGACGACTTGCTGGGTGATGACGGTATGTTGGCCAAGGTTGAGACGTCCGGGTTCGACATCACTGGGTTCGTTGCCCCGCTGAGCATGCGCGGCAAGCTGCGCGGCGTGCGCACTGGCGAAGGCGTACCCATCTTCGTGTCGAGCATGCAGAACGGGCCGAACTATATGCTCGATGATCGCCCGATCCTGTTCCCGACCAATGGCTCCATGGATGCCGACCAGGCCCTCATGTTTGGCGGCGACTGGTCGCAGCTCGTGTACTCGATCCGCCAGGACATTACGTACAAGATTCTGACCGAGTCAGTGATCACGGACGGCAATGGCGTGATTCTCCACAACCTGGCGCAGGAAGACAAAATTGCCTTGCGCGCAGTCATGCGCCTGGGCTGGGAAGTACCCAATCCGATCAACGCAGTAAAGTCTGTTGAAGCCGAGCGCTATCCGTTCGCAGCGTATCTGCCCAAGGCCTAGCACGAGGGAATCATGACGGCTACAGCCGATCAGATTGCGGAATTGCGCCGCAAGGTAAACGATAACAGTGTCGTGCCGACTTACAGTGACAAGACACTGGCCTCGTATATCGAGCGCTATCGCATTGATGCTGCCTATTGGGAAACTACTAGTGGTGACGCGATCGTCGCCACTACTGTTATCCCGGAAGAATACGATATGAACGCTGCGGCAGCAGACATCTGGGATGAAAAAGCAGCCGCTCTTTCCGAGGAGTTTGACTTTTCCGCCGACGGGCTTAGCGTGACTATCAGCCAGAAACGCGAGGCAGCACTAAAAATGGCCAAGCGATTCAGAGCCCGCCGCGCACCACGGAGTCCGACCATGGAAAGGAAAGACAGCACGTTCTACTTCGATAGCGTCAACGGGCGTTATCTGGAATAAGGAGTCCGGATGGCAAGAAAATCAGGGAAATCCCGCCACGTCAGGCCGCACGGATACGGTACGAAAAAGTCACCGTCGATCATGGTTGCCGGTGTAGGCAGGCGGCGTGCTGGCCGGCTGGCTGGGCGCAGGATATCGCGCGGCGGAACGGCACAATCTGTATCGGCGTCTGCGGCCAGACCCGCAACGCATGCGGCAGTCGCCTCAGCCCGCCAGCGCGTATACGAGTCGCGCGTCAGGCCTAATACACGCGCCAAAGGTAACAGCGAGGATCAGGCATGGGCTACCCGCTTCTCGGTATATGGAACGCGCGGGAGATCATCTGCTGCGCGAGTAAAAGGTCAGTAATATGTCAATAATCACTATGAAAAGTCGGAACGGGCAGCGTAGCCAGAGTTTCGACGAGCGTGAGAAGAAACGCGCGGAAATACTGGCCGGTATGGGATGGCGAGTTGCCTCAACAGCTGATGCCCCCGAGCCGGTTGCCGCAATCGATCCGGTAATCACCCTGCCAGTTGCAGAGATCGTGACTCCCGAAGAGGCTGCGCCGACGTCAGACCTGACTCAGAACACTGCGATCACTAAGACGATTGCAAAGGCATTGATCGCCGCTGGAATTGGCAGCCTGTATGAGCTGGGCCAGGTGACCGACGACGAGCTACTGAAAATCACGGGAATCGACCCGAGGCGGCTCGGTCGAATTCGGTTATCTCAAGGCAGATAAGGTTCGGTTGATATGTCTATCCTTAACCCGCAGGAACTGTTAGTCGCCGCTGGGGCAGTGCTTTCGATATTGTTTTTGGTGGTGCCGCCGTTAAGAAAGCGCTACAACCCGCTGGATGGCAGCGCCAAGGCGTCAATTATGGCGATTTTGATCTTGATAGTCGCGGTAGCAGTCGTCATATTCTCGTGCACCGGGCTGGTGGATACAGTGACGTGCAGCAAGGATGGCGTCTTTACGTACCTGCTGAAGACGGTAGGAGCTGCCTTACTTTCTCTCACAGGCAATCAGGCAACGTACGTGCTGGCAGCACCGATTGCCCAGAAGCTGTTTGAATCTCACGACGCAAGGTGGAAAGCCGAACGAGCAGTTGTTGCTTCGGGCAACAAGACAGATCAGTAAGGCGCGCATAACTAATGGCTAAAAAGAGTACCTGGATGCACATTTCGGCGAAGGCGCTGCCGAAACGCCCTGTGGTAAAGAAGCCGGCAGTAAAAAAAGCACCTTCAAAAGCGAAACCCAAGGAGCCGATCAAGGGATTGGCGTGGCGTCCTGGAATGACGTATGCAGACTGGATGAAGCGTTTTTATTCCAAGATGCAGCGTAACGGATTGACAGACCCATGGGAGCAAGCCGGGATCAATATCGGCAAAATCTCCCGCCGGGCAGCAGCCTTGTACGGTGTCAAGAAGTCCAATCGCAAGTTATCAGGTATTTCGCAAAGCGATGCGGTCAGAAAAGGCTGGCTCACGCGCAAGGCGCATGGCTACGTCGGGAACAAGACCAAGACGAGTAAATAGATGTCAAACATCAGCATTGAGTGGACGATGGATATGGCAGGCGTAAACAGCCTGCGCGGCAATGCCGCTGCGATAGCCTATGGCATCGCGGAGCGCATTTCCGCGGAGATCGTGCGAGAAGCACGGGCGCGCTCGCGCGTCGATACCGGAGCCATGCAAAGCGGGTGGGGCCGTGTTCACAGCGATATTGGAATGGAGCAGGTTTTTGTTGTCGAAAACGATCGTGCCTCTAAAACCAGAGAAGCGCGCTCATTCGCCGATGAGAATATGGTGACGTATTACAACGAATACGGCACACGCTTCATGCCGGCACAGCCAATGCTGGGCCCTGCCACGGAAAATGCGCTGTCCGGAGTCGATAATATCGCCGCCGACCTGATTGAAACAGCTGCGTCCAGCCCGCTTTCGATGTACGAAGAACCGTTTGCATAACCATGCCAGTCAATCAAGCCGAAGTCGCCTTCATGCGTGGGATTCAGCGCGATCACATGCGGGAAACCGCTGTGATAATGCGGCTCACTGAAACTTCAGACGGTATTGGCGGTCTGTATAACACGTGGAGGATTGTCGCAAGCGTGCCATGCCGTAGGGGAAAGGCGCAGACATTGGAACACTCCCGCTATGACATGATCGTTGACGACACCAAGACAACGATGGTGCTGTCTTACGGAGCAGACGTCAAGATTACGGACAGGCTTGAGGTTTCAGGCAACTCCTATGACATCACTGAGATTGATGCTGGAGGAGAGTGGGCCACGACGGTTACGGTAAATTGCAAGAAGGTGGCGTGACATTATGGATATGGCAGTCATCGAGGCAGATCGCTGGATATTTGAGCGTATCAAGTCAGACTCGGTTCTGATCGCAATGATCGGCGGGTCTGCTTTCCCACGTGTGTTTGTGGATGTGGTGCCAAAGGCCTCAGCCCTGCCGGCAGTGGTGTTTCAGATGCGCGGTCAGGGCACGTACGTCAAGGTCATCAATTCACGCGACCTGTGGTGGCAGGGTCAGTACCAAATCAAGGCGATTACGCGAGCGGAAAATTACTCGGTCCTGATTCCGATCGCGGATCGGCTCACTGCACTGTTTGAGTGGGTCAAGAATCCGTATGGGCCGGTAATTTCATGTGTCAGGAATACGCCGATTCGTTATCCTGAATTTGATGGAGAAACCCAGTACAGGCATCTGGGCCTGGTAATTGACCTTCAGGTCAAAGGAGTTTAGCTGTGACTGTAGAACGCGAGGAAATGTCTTCGGTATTTCAAGGTGTTCGTATCTGCCCCGAGGACGCACGGGGCGTAGTGCCTGCCGGGCCAACAACCCTTTTGCAGTCACTGAGTTTCAAGCCTTCCGTGAAGTTCGAGGCTGACGCTTTCGGGACGGAAGGTAGTAAATATGACGTTCTGAGTATCCCAAAACGGGAATGGTCAGAATGGTCTATCAGCGGCAAACCCGTATTCGACGAGTTGCCATTTCTGTTCTCAGCGGGCATTTCGTTTCAGGCTCCGACGACGCCTGATGGGGCGACTAACACGCGCCTGTGGACATTCAAGTCTTTGCCGCGCGCAATCGATGCGATCAAGACGCTGTTCATTGAACAGGGGTCAGGAACGCGCTGGCAGCGTGCCAGTTTTGGTCTGGTTGCCGCCTGGAACGCTAAGTTTGCACGCACTGGTATCGATATTTCCGGCAGCATGCTGGCGCAGGAGATCGATTTTGACCATAGGAGCTCGCTCACCAGCGCTGTATATACGCTGACGTTCAGCCCGTGGACGGAGACGGGAACGTTTACGATTACCGTTGACGCTCAGACCACGACTGCTATTGCCTACAATGCGACAGCCGATGCCGTCGTAGCTGCCCTGGAGGCACTTTCAACCGTGGGTGCAGGTGACGTGGTTGTCACCAAAGGGACGCTCTCGTATGTTATTTCGTTCGTGAACGGGATGGCAGACAAGGCAGTCACAGTGACGGCCAGCTACACCAGCCTCAGCCCGGTTGCAACACGAATTGTCTTCACGGCGCCTAATTCAGGCGGAACGTACGTACTG
>CAIQQO010000272.1 GCA_903873965.1 uncultured bacterium | reverse complement strand
TGAACTGGTGACTCGCTGGGGCTACCCGATTCCACAGCAGCGCGAGATGAAAGTGCAGGAAGTCGTGCAGCGCCGCACCACTGAGCCGCCTACTATGTCGCTCGAAACAGCCGTTCAGTCGCTGGCGCAGGACGAGAATGTGCAGGAAGAAGTACAGCGCATCGAAGCCGAGATGCAGGAATGCCAGAAGCAGATTGAGGCGACTGAACAACGCCAGCAGAAGATGACGATGGAAACCCAGCGTCAAAACATGCAGATGAAACTACAAGCATCGGCCAAACAGCATATTGATCGGACTAAAACCGCCAGTTCAAGGCAGGCTAAAAAGTGAGTGCGTTTGGCGTTAAACTGGCGGACGAATCCTCAAAGCGTGCAATAATCGGAGCAAGGGAAAATCACGATGCTCCAACCAGGTCGAAAACTCCAGGGTCGCTATGTCATCGTCAAGCTGCTAGGCAGCGGCGGCATGGGCGCGGTCTATGAGGCCAATGACAACAGGCTTGATAAAGTCTGTGTGGTGAAAGAGATGTTTCCGCCTGTCGATCCTGTACAAGCGAAGGTAATGGCGAAAGCGTTTGAGCGCGAGGGCAAAACCTTAGCCAGTCTGAACCATTCCAATCTGCCGCGCGTGACGGACTACTTCACCGAAGGTGCGAATTACTATCTGGCGATGGACTTGATCCGAGGGCAAAGTCTGGAAAAGCAGATCGGAACGCAAGGTTTGCCCGAGGCAGTTGTGATGCGGTATGCCGATCAACTGCTTGGCGTGCTCGAATATATCCACGCGCAGGGTATCCTGCATCGCGACATCAAGCCTGCCAACATCATTGTGCGACCAGACGGGAATTGCGTGTTGGTCGATTTTGGGTTGGTGAAAGTGGTGGGCGGGCAGACGTCGAGTTACAGCATGCGCGCGTTGACGCCACACTATGCGCCGCCAGAGCAATACAAGGGCGGCACCGATGCGCGTAGCGACCTGTATTCGCTTGCCGCTACTTTGTACCAAGCCCTGAGCGGCGTGCTGCCGACATCGGCATCAGATCAATTTTCCGGTGATGCCTTGCAACCACTGGCGCAATTGCGGCCGGACATCTCGCAGAACACCGTGCGCGTGGTTGAAAAAACGCTGCTAATGGATCGCAATAAACGCTGCCAAAGCGCAGTAGAAATGCGCGCAGCGTTGAAAGACCCCGGCGCGGCGGTCGTTGACGAGTCAAAGGTTGGACCCGCAGTAGGCGAATCGGTGTTGACATCATATGTGCCGCCACATCAACCAAAGGTCATCCCTTCTGTAGGCGCATCAGTGTTGACGTTCTTGCCGCCGTCACCCACAGATAGACCATCACCGCAACAACGGCCCAATAGCAACTTACTTGTACTGACGCTTGCGCCCAATGTGACGCTCGATCTGGTGCACGTGCCGGCGGGCGCTTTTCTGATGGGCAGCACGGATGCAGATAAGAGTGCCAATCCCTCTGAGAAACCTCAGCATAAGGTGATGCTGGATGAGTACCTGATAGGCAAGTACGCAGTGACGAATGCTCAATACGCGGCGTTTGTGAAGGCAAAAAGCTTAAGCTGGTCGATGCCGCAGGGCAAGGAAAAACATCCGGTGGTGAGGGTGAGTTGGGATGACGCGGTGGCTTTTTGCGCGTGGGCGAGTCAGACGACTGGCAGGAAGGTCACATTGCCAACCGAAGCTCAGTGGGAAAAGTCCGCGCGTGGCACAGATGGGCGCATTTATCCATGGGGCAATGAAGCGCCTAATGCCAACCTGGCAAACTTCAATAATAACGAGAAGGGCACAACGGTGGTGGGCAAATACAGCCCGACGGGAGACAGCCCTTATGGGTTGTCCGATACGGCAGGTAATGTGTGGGAGTGGGTGGCGGATTGGTACGACGATATATACTACGCCAGTTCACCTGCGAGTAATCCGCAGGGGCCAACGACGGGCCAGTACCGCGTGCTGCGTGGCGGGTCGTGGTACAACGGTTCTGACTTCGTGCGCGCGGCCAACCGTGACGGCAGCGCCCCGATCGATCGCGCCGATGACCTCGGTTTTCGTGTTGTGGTTTCTGCCCCGGGTTCCTAGGCTCTTTCCTATGAATCTGCTCTGAACTCTGATCCGAATCCGAGGGTAAGTGCGGGGGGCTCCCGCCCTCGTACTTGTTGCCCTTGATGCCCGTACGCACTTGGTCACACATCGATCTGCTGGATGGGTTGAGGTTCGTAAACTATATCGGGATTTTTGAAGCCCAGTGCTTTCGTCCATGCCGTCGTGCTGCCGATAAAAGGCGCGTAGTTCAGCTTAATCGCCCGCACCGACAGTTGTTTTGACGCCATGTGGGTAATAGCCTCTTCCAAC
>CAIQQO010000271.1 GCA_903873965.1 uncultured bacterium | reverse complement strand
TGCACTGGCCTATGCCAAAGGCATCGGCGGCACGCGCGCCGGAGTATTGCAGACCACGTTTGCAGAAGAGACTGAAACCGACTTGTTCGGTGAGCAGGTTGTGCTGTGCGGTGGCGTATCGCACCTTATTAAGGCCGCCTTCGAGACATTGGTCGAGGCCGGCTATCAGCCAGAGGTTGCGTATTTCGAGTGCATGCACGAACTGAAGCTGATCACTGACCTGTTCTATCAAGGCGGCCTGAACTACATGCGCTTCTCCGTCTCCGATACCGCCGAGTATGGCGATTACGTGAGCGGCCCGCGCGTCGTTACCGAAGCGACCAAGAAAGAAATGAAGTCGATCCTGAGCGACATCCAGACCGGCGCTTTCGCCGAGGATTGGATTGATGAAAACGCACAGGGACGACCAAACTTCAATGCGATGCGCACGCGCGACATGGATCATCAGATTGAACACGTTGGAATCCAGTTGCGCCGCATGATGCCCTGGCTGAACCCGAAGGAGGTTATGCCGGGACAGGGCGGCGCCTAAGAGACGAGTAATTCGTGAAACGTCAAGCGTGAAACGTGATCAGACTCTTCCGATCACGTTTCACATTTTACGCATCACGTTTCTCGTTAGAGGAGTTTAGGAAATGAGTGACAGCGATGTAAAGGCCGGGGCCGCTGCCCCCTCGATCGACCACAACAGAGTCTTGATTTTCGACACCACCCTGCGCGATGGCGAACAATCGCCAGGCGCAACGCTCAATCTAGCCGAAAAACTGGAGATTGGCCGCCAACTCACCCGACTGGGTGTTGATATTATCGAAGCTGGCTTCCCCATCGCTTCACCAGGCGACTTTGAGGCCGTTACACGGCTAGCGCAGGATATCGGCCAATCCGAGAATGCTCCGGCGATTGCAGGGCTGGCGCGCGCGCACAAAATGGATATTGACCGCGCATGGGCAGCAGTGCAATGGGCCAAAAAGCCGCGCATCCATACGTTTCTCGCTACAAGCGATATTCACCTGCAGCACAAACTGCGCATGACGCGCAACGATTGCATTGAGCAGGTGGGAGAAATGGTGTCACATGCGCGCAGCCTGTGCGCTGATGTTGAGTTTTCACCTGAAGATGCCGGACGCAGTGATCCCGAGTTCATGTGGCAGGTACTCACGATTGCAATCAAGGCAGGCGCCACGACTTTGAACATTCCAGACACGGTTGGCTATTGCACCCCGGGCGAATATGGCGCAATGATCGAGGGCATTGTCAAGAATGTAGTCGGCATTGAAAACGTGATCATCTCGGCGCATTGTCACAATGATCTCGGTCTGGCCACTGCCAACACACTGGCCGGCATACGCGCGGGTGTGCGCCAGGTGGAAGTGACCGTCAACGGCATCGGCGAACGCGCCGGCAACACGTCGCTCGAAGAAGTCGTGATGGCGCTGCACACGCGCAAGCAGGTGTATGGCAACATTAAGACCAACATCGACACGACGCAATTGGTGCGCACGAGCAAAATGGTAAGTGCCATGACCTCCATACCGGTGCAGCCGAACAAGGCCATCGTCGGCGTGAACGCCTTCGCGCATGAGGCCGGCATTCATCAAGATGGCATGCTGAAGAATCCGTTGACTTATGAGATCATGCGCCCTGAGACTGTGGGCTGGAGCGAGACAAACCTGGTGCTGGGCAAGCACAGTGGGCGGCATGCTTTCAGCGATCGGTTGAAGTCGATGGGTTACGAGTTGACGCGCGAGGAACTGGATCACGCATTTGATCGCTTTAAGGTTCTGTGTGACAAGAAGAAAGTCGTCACGGAGGCAGACCTCGAAGCCCTGGTAGCTGACCAGATCGAAAATATCAACGAGATCTATAAACTCGATGCCATGAGTGTCACCAGCGGTTCCGGCAACGTTCCAGTTGCGAGTGTGCGACTGATTGACGAAGAAGGCGAGCCACATCAGGATGCCGCACTAGGCAACGGGCCCGTGGATGCTATCTGCAACTGCATCAACCGAATTACGGGCGCCGATGCGCGACTGACCGAGTTTCACGTTCATGCCGTCACAGCCGGCATTGATGCCGTCGCCGATGTCACCATGCGCATCGAGATGACAGACGATAACGGCAAGAAGCTACTGTTCAGTGGACGCAGTGCCGATACCGACACGATGTACGCCAGTGGAAAAGCTTATCTGGCTGCACTGAATAAGGGATTACGCCGACGCCAGACACGCTAACCGCACCACATTGGCAAATAGGGGGCGAATACACAAGTTCGCCCCTATGTACGAGGTTGACGATGCAATACAAATTTACCACCGCCAAAAACGAGAAGGTTATCCTCGATCGCTCGCTTTTCAGCGGGAAGGTCAAAGTGCTTGTGGATGGTAGACCAGTTGGCCCATCGCATCAAGGTATGCGCGGCGCAGCCGGTACTTTCTATCCACTCAAAAGCGGTACGCTTGAAGTGCGCTCCGGAATGCTCGAACTCGTCCCGCGCGTGTGGTACAACGAAGACTGGGTAGATCTGGTACCGCCTATCTCAACGCCTCAGTACTTACTGATCGGATTGCCGTTTATCACTACCGTTTCGGTCAGCTTTGGACAGATTACCGGCATCATCATCGGACTTCTGGCAACGCTGATTTGCTTGCTCGTGATGCGCACGCAACGTCCCGCAACAGTGCGCGGAGCGATTTGCGCCGTCATCGCCGTCATGGCGCCGATCGCAGGATTTGCAGCCACCATTGCGTTGAACATGGCTATGGGCAGCGCCGCACAGTAAGGTGAAGCATGTCATCCGAAGTTGACGACAAAGTCTGGTTGTCCTCTGGCATCGTAAGTCAATACCTGACCGGTGTAAGCGCCGCCATACCCTTCAAACCAGAGCAAATTGACGTGATGGCGCGCATGGTTGCAGCCGGACTCACTGAGCGCGCTGAAAACCAACGGTTTCTCGATATAGGTTGCGGGGATGGCGTGCTGGGGGCTGCCCTGCTTGAGCGATTCAGTGGCAGCAGCGGTGTATTGCTGGATTTCTCAGAACCGATGCTGCTGGCCGCACGAGAGAAACTGCACGCACAAGCGTCGCGACTGACGTTTATTCAGTCGGATTACGGCGATGCAGCCTGGGTCACTCAAGTCAGCGAATATGCGCCATTTGACGCAATCGTCTCAGGATTCTCGATCCACCATCAACCCGATGAGCGCAAACGCCGCGTGTACAGTGAAATTTACGATTTACTTGCGCCGGGCGGGATATTTGTCAACCTTGAGCACGTAGCTTCACGCACACCATGGGGGCAGACATTGTTTGACGAGTGCTTTATCGATTCACTCGTAAAATACCATCATCGCAGTGAAACCGGGCGCACGCGCGAGCAGATTGCCAGTGAGTTTTATGAACGGGATGACAAGAAAGCTAACATCCTGGCATCCGTTGATGATCAGTGTGCATGGCTGCGCACGATTGGATTCACCGATGTGGATTGCTACTTTAAGGTATTCGAGTTAGCCGTATTTGGAGGCCGTAAGGCCATTGTAAAGACTATATAACTGACTACGTTCACGGCTCGGAATCGACTCAGGTCACCGCGAGCAGTGAAGTAGCGCTGATGGATCAGAGAGATCATGCCACAGACCCTTTTTGAAAAGATATGGAATGCGCACGTCGTTGCGCAAGACGCCGACAGCCCCGCTGTCCTGTACATCGACCTGCACCTCGTCCATGAAGTGACTTCGCCGCAGGCTTTTGAGGGGCTGCGCAACCGCGGCATCAAAGTGCGCCGACCCGACCGCACCTATGCCACAATGGATCATGGCATCCCGACCCATAGCCGCGATATTCCGATTGCCGACGCGCTGGCCGCGAAGCAGATCGCTCAACTGGAAACGAACACGGCCGAATTTGGCATCACACTATACGGCCTGCGCCAGAATGCTGAAAAACAAGGTATTGTGCATGTGATCGGACCGGAACTGGGCCTGACGCGCCCTGGCATGACGATCGTGTGCGGCGACAGTCACACCAGCACACACGGTGCCTTTGGCGCTCTCAGTTTCGGCATCGGCACAAGCGAAGTGGAGATGGTGCTTTCGACCCAGTGTCTGCTGCAACGCAAGCCCGGCACGGCGCAAGTACGAGTCGATGGCAAACTGCAGAAGGGCGTGGTGGCGAAGGACATTATCCTTGCGATTATCGCCAAATATGGCATCGGTGCGGGCACGGGCTACGTGTTCGAATACACTGGCGAAGCCATCCGCATACTGAACATGGAAGAGCGCATGACGGTATGTAACATGAGCATCGAAGGCGGAGCGCGCGCGGGCATGATTGCACCCGACGACACGACTTTCGAGTACATTGCGGGACGTGAATTTGCACCCAAGGGCGCGAACTGGGACAAGGCTGTGAGTGAATGGCGCAAGCTGCCCACCGATGATGGCGCCACGTTCGACGCGACCTTCTCACTGGATGCCGATACACTTGAGCCGATGATCACCTACGGCACCAACCCCGGCATGGGAACTGGAGTGACCGGGCGCGTCCCAGACCCGGCACAGCTTGCTGATCTCAGCCAGCGCAATGCGTTAATCAAGGCTTTGGGCTATATGAACTTAAAGCCCAATCAACCGTTGCTGGGGCAGGCGATTGATGTAGTGTTCATTGGCAGTTGCACTAATTCGCGTATCAGCGACTTGCGTGATGCCGCAGCGGTAATGAAGGGACGCCGCGTGAACCCGAACGTGCGCGTGATGATCGTGCCCGGTTCGGCACAAGTGAAGCGTGAGGCTGAAGCTGAAGGACTTGATCGCGTGTTTAGTGAAGCCGGCGCCGAGTGGCGCGAGGCAGGCTGCAGCATGTGCATCGCCATGAACGGCGACCAATTGCAACCCGGGCAATATGCGATCAGCACCAGCAACCGCAACTTTGAAGGACGACAGGGCAAGGGCGGACGCACCTTCCTGGCCAGCCCGTTAACAGCAGCGGCATCAGCTATTACGGGCGTCGTCACCGACGTTCGCACTATGCTGAGATAATCGGAGATACGTCTTCCTAAAGGACTTCAAGTAGTGGAAAAGTACACAGCTTATAACAGTAAAATCGTCGCGCTTCCTAACGAGAACGTGGACACGGATCAAATTATCCCGGCGCGATTTCTTAAGGTGACCGATAAGATCGGGCTGGGAGACAACCTGTTCAGCGATTGGCGCTACAACGCTGATGGTAATCCGAAGCCCGACTTCATCCTGAATCATGGCGAGATGAAAGGGCGCGCCATCCTGCTGGCGGGCGACAATTTCGGCAGCGGTTCATCGCGCGAGCATGCGCCGTGGGCACTGACCGGATACGGCTTCCGCGCCGTGATCAGCACCTCGTTTGCGGATATTTTCAGAAACAACTCGCTCAAGAACGGGTTATTGCCGATTATCGTCGACAAGGATACGCACGCACAGTTGTTCAGTCTGTGTGAGGAAGACCCTGACACAGCTCTGGCGATTGATTTAACCGCGCAGACACTCACGCTTCCCGACGGGCGGAAGGTACAGTTTCCAATCGACGGTTTCTCGAAAACCTGCCTGCTCAATGGCATCGACGAGATCGGGTACGTTCTTCACATGGACGAGAAAATCACAGCATTTGAGTCACAAGACGCATGACCGAAACGCCGGCATATACACGGGACGATCTGGTGGCGGGGTTGCATGCGCGCGGCGTATGCTACCTCACCCCTACCCCGCATGGCGATGAACTGGCACTCGATGATGATGCACTAATTGCCGGTATCGCCGCAGCGGAAGATGCACGGTTGCGTTTTGCGCTGGCTGGCCTTTTTCTGGTTCACCCCGAACTGGCGAATCGGGCGACAGCGCTCGATGCCTCATTACCTACTTCAGCGCAGGCAGAATTGCGCAAGCAATATGTCGCTGCGATGTACCTGCAACGGCTGTGGCGAACACACCTGCGTATGCAGTTTGGTGAAACACTGCTGCTCCCGGAGCAGTTTACGGCAGCGCTTGACCTGCCCCCTCCCGACATGATGCATGGCGAATACGGATTGCGATTGCTGTGCGATCGAAGCGCGTACAACGATTGGTCGTCGTATCAACAGGTGATTGATCTGTTGAGTGCGCAACCGTGTGCACCGGATCGGGTCATGGTTTTGGTACGTGAAACGTGATGCGTGAGTGGTAACAAGTCAATGCGTCTGTTGAGAAATGGATGAGCAGATCGGATTTGCGTTCCATCAATAGGTGTTTTAGGCGTATGATGAAGCGCATCTATGATTCTCGCTTCCAAGGGTTACCTCAATACGGCGTGCTCCGATGCATCCGGGCAAACCCAGAGTTCTATGTGCGCCTTTGCTCTAGTCACGCATTACGTTTCACATTTCATTGATTATGCGCCCACCCATTGATCGTCTGCGCGTCCACTATTTCCTCGTCAAGCTGGGGATCGAGTTTCGCTTCCCGGCCCGGCTGTACCTTGTCGGAGGAACAACGCTCGTTTATGAAGGGTTACGCCAGCAGTCACTCGACATCGACATCAGCTATGAAGTGGCTGACGAGCACGAGGCAGAGTTTTCACGCGTGATCCGGCGGTTGAAGGATGACCTGCAGATGAACATCGAGCTGGCATCACCGGGCGATTTCATCCCACTGCCTACAGGATGGAAGGAACGCGCCAAGTTCGTCGGTCGATTCGGGCAAGTCGATGTGTTCCACTTCGACCTGTATAGCACCGCATTAAGCAAGATTGAGCGCGGGCGCGAAGGCGATTATGAGGACATCCTTGCCATGCTGCGCTCCGAACAGATCAACATGGAAGAACTTGAGCGCGCCTTTGCCAACATCATGCCGCGCCTCGAAAGGGAAAGCCTGAAACGCGACCCGGAGAAATTCATACGTAATTTTGCGGCGTTACGGGCGAGAGTACCTCCTTCAAGTTAGGCTATCATTTAGTCGCAACCTCAATCCATGCAACATGAGCGCAATTCGTGAAAATCGGCTTAAATATTAATGTTTCCCCCTCGCACTATACAGTTTCCGCCAGCCAGGAAAGTGGGCGACCGAATAAAGTAGTCGACGTTTAGAGAGGATTCATTCTGTCCGCCCATATAACGATTTTCACCCATTGAGATAAACATACCACCCATAATGTGCTCATCGACCAGCGTCCACCCAATGGGGCGGTGCAGCGCTGGATTCAACCCAATGCCGATGTGTGCCACGCGTCGAGGTTCACCTGAATGGCTATCGAACCACTTCTCGAGCATCTGTGCATCCTTCGGCAAGTCAGCCTCAATTTTAGCAATGCGTCCACCGTCAAAGTGCAACACGACATCTCTGGCATCAGCAACTGAGCCAAGATAGAGGCTACCTGTATTTGTCAAGGTAAATCAGGCCCTTTCAACACGCAAATTCAGGGCCACTTTTGCAAATACAAGATCAAAACATCACAGTAAAAGAAGTCCACCCATCAGCTTTCATCAGAAAATA
>CAIQQO010000270.1 GCA_903873965.1 uncultured bacterium | reverse complement strand
TCACCAGCAACTGATGCGCTCTGGAATGACCGAGGCTGACAAGCTCATCGATGATGCCGAAATGGCGCGGCGCGAGCGGGCGGCGCGCACGACGGGGTCGGGTCTTGGTATCTCCTTTGGCAAAGCCATGGCCGATGCCACCGGCAACCCGATCGGTTTGATTGCGGCTGCGCATGGTGGCACCAGCCTTGAGCAATGGAATCCGCGCTACAAGTCGATGGGCGGGCGCAGCCTGTATGGCGCGATGCTCGAGCGCATCCGGCTGTCTGGCACGTCGCGACTACGCGGCATCCTGTGGTACCAGGGTGAATCAGACACGACACTGATCGATCTCGCCACGAGTTACGGCAAGCGTTTTGACGAGTGGATCGCGGCGGTGCGCGCCGACACCGGCATCCCCGATCTGCCGGTCATCACCGTGCAGATAGGGCGCGTCGTCGAGCCTGCTGCGCGCGAGGGATTGTGGCTGGGCTGGGATATCGTCCGCGAGGCGCAGCGCACGCTGCCAGAGCGCAGCGCCAATGCCACGGTCACTTCCGCAGTCGATCTTCCGCTGGTCGATCTGATTCATATCGACACCGGCGGCTTGATCCGGCTGGGTCAACGCCTGGCGCGCCTGGCGCTGGCGGGCAAGCAACTTGGCCCGGTTGTCGCACGAATGCAGAAAATTACATCGCCGGCAGGCATCGCCAATGCCGTGCGCGTCACCTTCAACGGTGTGTCGGGCGGGTGGGCGTGTCAACAACCATCACGCGTCAACGGGTTTGCCGTGCGGCTTCCGAATGCCGAAAACCGCGCGCCGTTGTATGTCGTGAATGCTTTCATCGACCAGTTTGCGGGCGATGATGTCATCGTCATCTGCAATCGCGAACTCGATGCGGATGCCCAACTCGGTTACGGCGTCGGGTTGAATCCCGTGTGCGATCTGGTCGACGCGTCGGATACGCCGTTGCTGTCATACACGCCGCAACCAATCAGCTATTGATGAGTGCGCGGATGCAATGACACTGCAGCCCATCCTGCCGGCGTCATTGCATCCGCGTGATACAACTGGTCAAGCACTATCTCTGGCTATGCATGTATGACACAACTTCCTGGAGGTGCGCCACAGATATATAATCGCACCAACGTTGTAAATCAGAAATACAAGCAGTTATAAAGCGGACTCGTTATGACATTGACAGTCACATGGTACTCGATCATCTGCGTCATGGCGGCAATCCCTGCCCTTAGGGTTGCCCAGATTGCGTGGTTGCGACGTTCCGTGCCCGCCGCTAGATATCTGTCTTTGTTGATGACGGTTACAGCAGTCTGGGCTCTCTGCTCTGCGCTCGAGTACGCGTCTATCGACATTCCGACGAAAATCACCTGGTCGAAACTCAGCTATCTTGGCGTGGTAGGCTCACCGTTGTTCTTTTATCTGCTGGCTTTGGTCTATACAAACCCCCGGCATACGATAGGTTTTCGGCATGTGATGACCGTTGCCATTGTTCCGATTCTGGCGCTGGCGCTGGCGCTGACCAACGAATGGCACCTTCTTATCTGGAACGCATTTACGCCTTCGCCTGCTGGCGATAACCTGCTGATCTACGGGCATGGCCTGTGGTTCTGGATCGGGGTGTTCGGATACTCGTATTTGCTCATGTTGGTGTCTACCATCAAAATCGTTCGATATGCGGTTCAAAGTAAAGCACCCTATCGTACTCAAGCCGTCACCCTTGCGTTGGGCGCATTGATTCCATGGTTGGGCAACATCATCTACAACCTTTACCTGGGCCCCATAAGTGGTCTGGAATTGACGCCCTTGTTGAGTATATGCGCCGGTGTCGTGTATTACTGGGGCATATTCCGTGTGCGGCTGCTCGATCTGACGCCTATTGCGATCCGTACCGTGGTGGAGAGCATGAGCGATGCCATGGTCGTGCTCGATATCCAGGAACGCGTCGTCGACTTGAACACGGCTGCGTTACGCCTGTTCAACAGCATGGCTGCGTCGCCCATCGGCCTGCCAGTCAGTGAGGTGTTGGCAGGCTGGCCGGATGTATTGCATGTTCTAGATACTGCGAAAAGCAAGTCCAGAGCGCCGTCAGTCGTCCCGGCAGCCGCATCTTCAGTGTCAGGATCAATACAAGAACAGCTTGCCATGGTTGCTTCTGATAACCTGGTTCGTGACGTCCCCCACAGCGAGTTAAATCTCGCGAAAGATGAATTCCAGCTAATCCACCCGGTCACCGGGCGCGTTTATAACACTCGCATATCCACCATCCACGATGCGGGTAACCAATACACTATCACTGGCCGCGTCATTGTCCTGCGTGATCAGACCGTACTAAACCAGGCGCAGGAGGCGCTGCGCCGTGCTGCTGTACTCGAAGAGCGCGAACGCATGGCGCGCGAGTTGCACGATAGCCTGGGCAGGGTGCTGAGCTTTTTGGCGCAGAATTCACAGACCGTGCGCAACCTGGTTGAGTCTGGAAACACCATGGCGGCGCTTGGCCAACTCGATTCGCTGAGCCTGGCAGCGCAAACGGCCGGAATGGATGTGCGCAAACACATCTTGAACATGCGAACCGAAATGGACTCAGGGCAAAGCTTCACGGCCGTTCTAAGCCAGTATATCGACCATTTCGCTGCTATAACGGGACAACATGTGCAACTCAGCCTGCCGGATAAAAACATGGATGATGTGCTTCCGGAAAAAGACTACATCCAGTTGTTGCGCATCATTCAGGAATTTCTTGCGAATGCCCATAAGCATTCCGTGGCGGACGAGGTCACCGTGGTGATTTCGTTGAGTCCCGAGATGCTCCACTTGTCCATCTCGGACAATGGCGTCGGATTCGATGTGCAATCGCCGCCCAAAGGATTTGGCCTTCAGATGATGCAGGAGCGTGCTGCTCAGATGAAGGCAATGTTGGAGCTTCGCTCACAACCCGGCCAGGGTACGCAGGTGATTCTGCAGAAGACGCTCGCCCAGCCAGATGTTACCGAGCGCAATGAATTGGAGGGTGTGACGATCGTTGTAGCGGATGACCATTTGCTGTTTGTTGAGGGTATGCGCAATATGCTGGTATCACATGGCATGCGCGTTGTTGGTATTGCGATGAATGGCGATGAGGCTATCCAACTGGCGACAGATCTCAAACCCGAGTTGCTCCTGCTGGACGTCTCAATGCCGATACGCCCGGGGCCGCAAGCGGTCAGACTAATCAAGGAAGCGTCACCCAAGACGCGCGTTGTGATGCTGAGTATGTCTGCTGACACAGACGCCCTGATCAAATCGATCCGAGATGGCGCCAGCGGCTATCTGCTCAAGAGTCAATCGTCTCAAGAATTCTTGCATGCGCTAACCGCCATTCGGAATGGCAATACGGCCCTGGCGCCGGGATTGGCCGTGGACATGGCCGACCCAGATCATGCGAAGGAAGCTGTGACGTATCGTTCCCTGATCAGCGCCGGTTTGTCAGAGCTTCAGATTGATATCATGGCGCGCATTGCCACTGGCCAGTTCTACAAGGCAATTGCGACCGATCTTCAGACCAGTGAATCCAATATTAAATACCATGCCGAACGCATCCAGAGTATCCTCGGCGTGTCTAGTCGCACCCAGTTGATTGATCTGGCTTACGAAGCCGGCCTGGCGCCCGATCGGAGACATAAAAAGAACAAAGACACGCAGGCGGAGTAGAGATTGGGGGGTAGGGACCCGAGGCCAGGGAGCTAAAGCCAATATCTGTCACTTCACCATGATTACCCATGCCGAAACCCACTTGCACGGTGCCAGAACAGCAAACAAGATTATAGATACTGTTGCACCGCCATTTATAGCGATAGTATTGGACTAGGTCAGGCTAAAACTGACTTTTCCTGACTTTTCCCGACTTAATACTCTCGAAAAGGCTAGTGACATTTTGACGGATGTATGCCATGATGGTGTGATAGGTCGTCAACGTGCGTCTACGCTTTACGGTAAGGATGACGCGATTGATGTTGATCCGTGTTCGGAGTGAGTCCGGATGTTCTTGTCGGCGCCGCCATGCCGAGATCAATTCGTGGGATAGACCTGATTTTGTCGCGCGTGAGTTGCACGGCAACAGTACATAGTAGTCATTTTGTCATTTCCGCGATCATGGTTTCGAGATGAGGTGATCGGGCCGGGGGGTGACATAAAAGGAAGGAATTGCAGTATGAGTATACCAATCGTAGTATCAAGAGTGCCTTCAGGTGAGTCCGTATCCACCGTTTTCTCAAAACACCGTGCGCAAGCCAGGACAGGCCTTGCCTATGTCAGGGAGGCTGTGGCGCCCATCTTGCGCACGATCGGTCGAATTGCTTTCATGCTGACCATGGTGGCCAATCTGACCGCGACGCCATTAGCAGCGCAGGGGTTAGCAGCAACAGATCCAGTGGCCGCTCCCTCACTCGTCGATGTTTGCAGCTCGAACATCACGGTAACCTCAACCAGCAACAGCGGCGCCGGCAGTTTGCGTCAGGCATTGCTTGATGGCTGCGCAGGCGGAACGATTGATTTTGATCCAGCCCTGACGACAGACAACCCTGCCACCATCACGATTACCAGCAACACTTTGACTGTGACGCACAACTTGACACTCACTGGCCCGGGCGCCGGACTGTTAAGCATCAGCGGCAACAGCAGCCTGCGCGTGTTCTATATCAACAGCGCCATTACGGTGACGATGTCTGGTTTCACCATTCGTGATGGCAAGGCAGGCAGCAAAGGCGGCGGTGGTATTTACAACAATTCTAGCCTGCTGGCATTGTCCGATATGGTGATCACAGCCAATACGGCGAATCCAGCCACGACTCTACTGGCGCCAGTGGATGGTACAGCGATCATTGACAGCCCCGAAACCAAAGATGGCGGTGGTCTCTACAACTACCATGGCACTGTGACGATGTCCAATGTCACATTTTCCCACAACACCGCCAGCAATGACGGCGGCGCCATCTATAACGAACACGGTACTATCAAAGTGGAAGCCGGCACGTATTATCGCAACACCTCGGCCAATGACGGTGGCGCTTTCAGCAACCATGATGGCGTCGTCAGTCTGACCAATGGACTGATCATCAGCAACACGGCGGCTAAGCATGGCGGCGCGATTGCGAGCAACAAAGTACTCACACTGACCAATTCCACACTATCTAGCAACGCAGCGAAGAATGATTATGGCGGCGGCATCTTCATCGCCGATCACGCCACCTTGTGGTTCTACAATACGCTGATCGCCGGCAGCGTGTCAGGTGGTGACTGTAAGATCGACAGGGATGCCACCATCGTCGCTAATGCCACCAACTTTGTCGCAGACGGATCGTGCAACCCGGCACACCGTGGCGATCCCCAACTTGGCGCCATCACCACTCTCGCTGACGGCACATGGATGCAGATTCCGCTTCCCTATTCGCCCGTTGTCGATGCCGGCAATGCGACCTACTGCCCTGCTACAGATCGACGCGGCGTGACCAGACCGCAAGGAACGGTCTGCGATATTGGCGCGATCGAATTAAAGTATTTGACGGTGACGCCAAGCGCAGGTGATAACGGCGTGATCGAGGCGGGCGACGTTCAGACGGTGACTGAAGGCGCATCCATCACCTTCACCATCACGGCGAACCGAGCATGGCAGATTGATGATGTTCTCGTTGACGGTACTTCCGTCGGCGACGTTTCTATCTATGTTTTTGGGAATGTCACCACCTCGCATACGATTTCGGCCACATTCAAGGTCTTGTGCATTCCGGTGGCTGGTTTGTCGGTAACCCGCATGACCGGTGGCGACCTGATTGTCAACAACCTGATTCACTTCGAAGCCGTTGCTACTGGCACTTTGCCGATGACGTCAGCATGGACGCTCAACGGCGACCCGGTGGGCAGCAACCAGGGCTGGTACGAGCAGATTTTTGACGCGGCCGGTGATTATGCCATCGCTGTGACCGTGACGAACGGTTGTGGCCAGACCAGCGCCGAGATGCTGTTCACGGTTATTCAGCCGGAAGTACCGCATTCAGACCTGTCGCGATCAGAGAAAATCGCCACTCGCAACGTTGACAGCATTACCTACACCCTGCTGCTTCGCAATGCGGTTGCTGTTGACAGAACGATCCTCATGACTGATCCGATTCCTTCGGGCGTCCACTTTGTTTCTGATAGCCTGACTGCGAGTTATGGCACGGCCAGCTATGTGGATGGCCAGGTATTGTGGAGTGGTGTCGTGCTCTCAGGGACGCCTGCCATGATCGTGTTTGCTGTGGCGCTGGATACTGAAGTGCCGCCTGATACGGTCATCAGCAATCTGGCTATGCTGGATGATGGGCTGGGGACGATTATCTATCTGCCGGCAGATGCCACGATGAATCCAACGTTGAGCCTCATCATCAATGATGGCGCCACCATGACGCGGATTCCAACCGTGACGCTGACCTATAGCAGCACGCTGCCGATGCAGGATGTGCGCTTCAGCAATGATCCGCTCTTCCTGAGCAACAGTGGCTGGATGAGTACCACGGAATCGGCCATACAGCCGGATTGGATTGTTGAGCAAGGCGGCGACCTGCGGCTGTTGCGCACCGTCTATGTCCAGTTCCGCGACGCGGCGGGCGTGATCTTTGGGCCGGTTTATGCAGCCATCCTGTTCGATCCCGATCCACCCATCGAGCCGGATCTGGGTGTTATGGGCGCACTGCCACCCGTTATGCGGCAACGCGCGTTGTACGCCAACTTGCCTCTTACTGTGACGGTGGACATTGGGACTGGAGACACCAACAGTGGTGTGCAGATGGTGGTTTTGGCTAACGACGTGGACTTTACCGATGCCATCACCTACACGTTTAATGCCGCATTCTTGAGCGTTGAATGGCAAGTGCCGTCAACACTGTTCTACGTCCCCCACATTTTTGCCAAGTCGATTGACAGGGCAGGCAACGTGTCCGTCATCCAGGACAGGCCATTGGTCTATCAGGTGTACATCTTCCAAGTGATGCGCCCCGAATAGTTCCAAAAAACACAACCCCCGGAATCCACTAGCCTCAGGATTCCGGGGGTGTGTTTACCACTCTCATTCCCAACTCCCCTCTTTCTGCTTTACGTTTCACGTTTCACGTTTTACGCGTCACGCGTCTGTCGTCGGCTCTTTCTTAGCCGACACAACGCTCATCGCCTCGGTTTGCTGCACGCGTATCGAACGCAACAACCCGCTCCATCCGCAGGCGCCGCACTGATAGCGCCGCACTTTGATGACTAGACTCAGCAGGCGCTCGTAGAAACGGCGATGCACCCTATCGGTTCTCTTGTCTATGTCTGCTCCGCATTTGGGACATGTGTACATTGTTACCTCGCGCTTAAAAACCCACGAACATCGCAAATCAGGCTCAGCATCATCTTGGATCTATTGATTCGTTATGTTGTATTGATGCAACACTGTGTTGCGACTTTATTCTACTCCTCTGCCGTTGCATGTCAACGTGAATTTGCTGATCAAAGTTTCCATTGGCCCACAAAAGCGAGAAAGTGTATAAAATACACTAGCCTGTGAAAACAGGATATGGGCTTATGAAAGTTTCGAGTAACAAGAGGTGATGACATGAAAGAATCAGATCGGCGCACGGCGGAAGGCATTTTGTACACGGACGAGTACCAACTCACGATGGCGCAGATGTATTTTCGCGCCGGACTACATGAGCGTCGCGCCCAGTTCGATCACTTCTTCCGCAGTTATCCCGACTACGACAGCCATAAGGCCGGCTATTGCGTTAATGCCGGCCTCGAATGGCTACTCGACTGGATGGGCGATGCTTCCTTTCGCGATGAAGACATCGAGTATTTGCGTCAGACCAAGGGTCGCACCGGCAACCCGCTGTTTGCGGAGGATTTTCTGGCGTGGCTGAAATCTAGTTCGCCGGGATTCTTCACGCCGCTTACGATTCGCGCTATTCCCGAAGGGCGCGTGGTGCATCCGAATACGCCCATCACGGTCGTCGAGGGACCGCTGGCAGTGGCGCAGATTCTCGAAACGTCACTGCTCAGCCACTTGAACTATCAAACGCTGGTGGCGACCAAGGCAGCGCGCATTCACGATAGCGCGCGCGGCAACATGGTGATGGAGTTCGGTCTGCGGCGCGGACAAGAGAAGGGCGCGAACGCGGGCGCGCGCGCGGCGCTGATCGGTGGCGTGAATTACACCTCCAACGTTGGCATTTCGCATGTGCTGGGGCTGCCGCCGAAAGGCACGCACGCTCACAGCATGGTGCAGGTGTTCATGTCGTTGGGCATGAGCGAGTTGGTCGCTTTCCGCGCCTTCGCCGATGTCTACCCGGATGACTGTACTTTCCTGGTTGACACCATCGACACACTCCGCAGCGGCGTGCCGAACGCCATTAAGGTGTTCGAGGAACTACGCCGCAAAGGTCACGAACCCGTCGGCATTCGCATGGATTCGGGCGACCTGGCGTATCTGAGCATTCGGGCAGCGCGAATGCTCGATGATGCCGGTTTTCCGAATACCTCGATCGTCCTGTCGAACGATCTTGACGAACTCGTCATCTGGCAAATCATCACGCAGATCAGCGAGGAAGCCGAACGCTATGGCGTTGATGCCGACCATTTGATTGCGCGGCTGGTGTATGGCGTCGGCACGCGCCTGATCACCTCCTGGGGCGAGCCTGCTCTCGGCGGCGTCTACAAGCTGGTTGCGGTGCAGGATGATTCGCACACCGCATGGCGTCCGGCGATCAAAATATCCGAGTCGTCTGAGAAAACGCCCAATCCAGGCTCGAAGAACGTGTGGCGACTGTATGACCAGCGTTGCAAAGCTACCGCCGACCTGATCTGCCTTTCCGACGAAGACCTGCGCAGCATGCCAAAGATCACCTTGCGGCATCCGTCCGATCACACTAAAGTGCGCGTGCTCGATTCGCAGGAATTATGCGACATCGAGCCGTTGCTGGTCGATGCCTACAAGGATGGCGTTGTCCTCAACAACCACGCGTCTATCGATGACATGCGTGCGCGCCGCCAGGCAGACGTGGAACGCCTCGACGCCGGTGTGAAACGACTGGTCAACCCGCACATCTACCACGTCTCGTTGACCGAAAACCTGTGGAACCTTAAGCAAGAGTTGATCCAATCCGCCATGCAGAGCAGCCGCTAGAAGAGAAGACAGGGACTAGGGGATAGGGATCAGGGACGAGTCGCAGTCAGCACCCTAACCCCTAACCCCTGACCCCTAATCCCTTTCATACGCTAAACATGCACTGCGGCCCAAAGAATGGCCACCACGCTCATCGCGTCGCGGATTTCGCTGGACAAAACCAGGTTGAATACGTCCGCAAAGGGCAGCACTGCGACCTCCAGGTCTTCCGTGTCGTCGGGGACTGCGCCGGCGCGAATAAGGTCGCGACCGATGAAAATATCGGCGCTCTCGTGGCAGATCGACTTTGAGGTGTAATGCGTGCTTGCGTGGGTCAGGCTGCCGGCGCGATACCCGATTTCCTCCATCAGTTCACGCTGCGCCGCCTCCTCAAGCGACTCGCCCTTGTGTGCGCCTCCCGTCGGGATTTCCCAGCGGTGTGCTTCGCCCCACACATAGCGATACTGGCGCACCATCACCACGTGGTCGGCATCAACGAAGGGCAGGACGCCGATGGCGCGCCCGATCTCACAGACGCCATACAGCGTTGTGCGGCCGTTGGGCATTTCGGCTATGTCCTCGCGCACGCGAATCCACGGATTGGTGTAAATCTCTCGGGTAGTCAATGTTTTCCAGGGCAGTGGCGGCATCGCAACTCCTTATCGTTTTCTTTGGTAACAGCATACAATAACCCCATCATAATTCCTGCACACAGTGCCAGAGGGTCGAGGTGGCGTCAGACTGAGAAAGACGTTGCCGCAACAGAGGTTTAAGCATGAAATACCGTAAACTAGCACGAACAGATATTGAAGTGTCAGCCATTTGTTTTGGCTGTTGGGGCATTATCGGCGGCTTCAACTGGGGGCCGCAGGACGAACGCAATTCTATCGAAGCGCTGCACACAGCCTTTGAGACAGGTATCACGTTTTACGACACAGCTGAAGGGTACGGCAGCGGGCAATCGGAGCAACTGCTGGCGCGCGGGCTGGGTCATGTGCGCGACCAGATCGTCATCGCCACGAAGGTGTCGCCCAATCACTTCGCGCCGGATGAGATGCGCGCTGCCTGTGAACGCAGCCTGCGCGCCTTGAACACCGACCACATTGACCTATACCAGATGCATTGGCCAAACCACGATGCGCCCGTCGCTGATGCGCTGGGTACACTGGATGCGCTCAAGGCCGAGGGCAAGATTCGCGCCTATGGTGTGTCGAACTTCGCCGTGCGCGACCTGGGCGAAGCCGTTGCGACAGGCAAGGCCATCAGCAGCAATCAGCTTGCTTACAGCCTGCTTTTCCGCGCGCTCGAACATGAAGT
>CAIQQO010000269.1 GCA_903873965.1 uncultured bacterium | reverse complement strand
ATAAGAGCTTCTTTACCGGATATCGCCCGCAGTTCTTCATCCGAACGATGGACGTCACAGGCGACATCACCCTGCCGGAAGGTGTGGAAATGGTGATGCCTGGCGACAACATCGTCATGCACGTGAAGTTGATTGCGCCTGTAGCGCTCGAGAACGGTTCACGCTTCGCGATTCGCGAAGGTGGCTTGACTGTAGGCGCTGGCACTATCACAAAAGTGCAGCTGTAAAATCTGAGATAATATACCCGTGCCCGCGTGTGGCTGAGAGTACTCAATCAGGTACTTTTAGCCGCTGATAATGAGACCTAGTCGGGCATGGGTATAGATCGATCTAGGGCAATAGCTCAATTGGTAGAGCCATCGTCTCCAAAACGATAGGTTGTGGGTTCAAATCCTGCTTGCCCTGCTGAGAGTTTATTAGGGGCGCGGTTGCCGCGCCCTTATGTTTGGTGTAGATAACATGGCGAATCAACAAGCTGCTGACAAAAAGCCGTCTGCCATTGTGACCTTTGTGGCACCCGTGCGTGAGTATTTTCGCGACACGTTCGGTGAGTTGCGCAAAGTGCATTGGCCGACTCGCTTGGAAGTGCGCAACCTGAGCGCCATCGTTCTGGCGGTTACCGTCGGCATGTCGCTGATCCTGGGCTTGTTCGATTTTACTTTTGAACAGGCATTTTTTGGCATTCTAAAGCCAGCGCCTGATGTGATCTGGGTTGGCGTTCTGGTCTTTGTGGTGCTTGCGATCATTGTTCTGGTGGTTTTTGCCGGACGAGAGAGGCGCTGAACGCGGTCACGATGAGTAAGAACATGAAAGATCGGGAATCATCCCCAAAGGACGCAGGGCGGTTTGGCTTGAGCGACGATTCAGGCGGTAAGTCTGAGACTGGTGGTATCGAATATATCGGCAGTCAGCCCATTACGGGTCCGCTTATTGGCGGTACTCAGCCCGTCGTTGACAATTCAGCCGCATCAAAAGCCGCAGACAGTGAAGTGCTTGGCGATGGTGAAGCCGTTGATGCAGACACTGAACCGCGGCCTTCGGAAGAAGATGCACTCAACTGGTATGTGGTGCATTGTTATTCAGGATACGAGAATAAGGTCAAGCATAACCTGGAACAGCGCATTGAGGCGATGGGTGTAGCTGAACTGATTGACCAGGTGGTTGTACCTACTGAAGAAGAAATGGAAGTGCGTGACGGTAAACGTCGCACCGTCGAAAAGCGTGTTTTCCCCGGCTATATTCTTGTGCACATGAAACTGGATGAGCGCGCGTTGAACGTGGTTCGTTCCACCAATGGCGTTACGCGATTTGTTGGCATGGGCAACAAGCCCACGCCCTTGACGCCCGCGGAAGTCAACCAGATCATGCGACGCATGCAGGCTGAAGCGCCCAAACTGCGCGTCAACTTCCGCACGGCGCAGAAAGTGCGCATCATTGATGGCCCGTTTGCAGATTTCATGGGCATGGTCGACAAGATCGATACGGAGCGGGCTAAGGTCACCGTGCTGGTCTCCTTCTTCGGACGTGAAACACCAGTAGAGTTGGACTTTCTGCAGGTTGAAAGGATGTAGCAGCGGCGAAGCACTAGAGGTACTGCGGCTGAGACCTACGGTCAGAGGATTGATATGGCAAAGAAAGTAAAAGCAAGTGTACGAATTCAGATTGAGGCTGGCAAAGCCAGTCCTGCACCACCCATTGGCCCGTCATTGGCGCCGCATGGGATCAACTTGATGGCTTTTTGCAAGGAATACAATGCCCGCACCGCTCAAATGGTTGGCAATGTTATCCCGGCAGAAATCACTGTCTTCAGCGACAACTCATTCACCTTCGTGTTGCGAACGCCGCCAACTCCCCAACTCATCCGCAAAGCTGCGGGTGTTCCCAAGGGATCTGGCGTACCGAACCGCACCAAAGTCGGTAAGATTACTTCGCAGCAAGTGAAGGAAATCGCCGAGCAGAAGATGCGCGACTTGAACGCGATTGATCTTGAAGGCGCAATGGCCCAGGTCAGGGGTACTGCCCGCAGCATGGGCGTCGAGATTATTGACTGAGATTAGGGACTGGAGATCAGAAATATCTGACCTCTAGCTTCTGATTTCTTTGTTGTGGAAGAGCAGATGCAACCTGTTCGCTAGAACCACAAGGAGTTTATTGAATGGCAAAGCACGGAAAGAAATATAATGCCGCTGCTGCAAAAGTAGATCGTATGAAAAACTATACGGCTGCTGAAGCGGTTGCATTGGTGAAAGACACCAGCATCTCTAAGTTCGACGGCACCGTCGAATGCCACATCCATCTGAATGTCGATCCCCGCCAGGCGGATCAGCAGGTGCGCGGTGTGGTGGTTCTCCCCAATGGCCTTGGCAAAACTGTGCGCATTTTGGTTTTCGCACAGGGCGAAGGCGCGCGTATTGCGCGTGAAGCCGGAGCCGACCATGTGGCTGATACCGATGAATGGATCAAGAAGATTCAAGAAGGCTGGACCGATTTTGACGTTGCTGTTGCAACCCCCGATATGATGGGTCGGGTCGGTCGTCTCGGTAAGGTCCTCGGCCCACGTGGCTTGATGCCAAACCCGAAGGCAGGCACGGTTGTACCAGCCGCAGAAATACCACGCGTGATCAAAGAGACCCGCGCTGGACGCGTCGAGTTCCGTCTGGACAAGACCGCCAACCTGCACGTACCCGTCGGCAAGGTTGCCTTCGCTCAGGATATCCTGACCGAGAACTTGCAGGCTTTCCTTGACGCCGTCCGCCGAGCGCGTCCACCGGCCGCCAAAGGCAACTTTGTCCGCCGTGTCACCCTGACCTCAACGATGGGGCCTGGAGTTCGTATTGACCCGAATCTATAAGCTGTTATAATCAGCGCCTGTCACTCGCCGGTGACTGCAGGCGTTTCTTGCTGAGAGTACTCAGAGGCTGATCGCGAGCATCAGTCATAAGAAACTTAATTTCCTGCTGAGGTGAGGGCTTTTGTGCCGTCAATCATTCTGTCTGGACGACCGCAGGGTCAGTCAACGACAGAGTTTATGATCGCCTGAATGCGCCTCTTCCAAACCGGATGAGGCGCTTTTTTATGGATCTGAATCCTTGCTGAGGTTTACGGATAACTGTAAAGATTACTCAGTGTTGGGATAGAACCAGGATGTAATCACTCTACCAGGAGGTGAAAAACTTTGGCAATTACTAAGGAACGCAAAACAGAGTTAGTCGGTGGCTATGATGAACTGATCAAACGAAGCCAGGCGGTGATCATTACCACATACGGTGGCATGAACATGCGGCAGTTCAATAAGGTCCGTGCACAGATCCGCGATGCGAAGGCGGAGTTTCACGTCACCAAGAACACTCTGATCGCTCGAACATTCAAAGAGGCCGGCTACAACGTCCCCGATGAGTGGTTGAAGGGCGCTACCGCAGTGAGTTTCTGCTTCGGCGATCCGCCGGCAGTGGCGAAGCTGATGGGGCAACTGGCGATCGAGATCGACAAGCTCAATATCGTGGGCGGCGTCGTGGGCGGACAGACTGTGGACGTGGCGGGCATCAAGGAACTGGCAACACTGCCAGGTATCGATGTTATTCGTGCACAACTGATCGGTGCGATCTCCGGCCCAGCCGCAGGCATCGTCGGCGCGTTGAACGCCGTTGTTGGTGGTGTCGGTATGGTGCTGCAGGCGCATATCGAGAAGGAACAGCCGGCGGAAACTCCGGTAGAGGCATAATTTCCGTTATACGGTACAAAATCCGGTTATTGTTAACCTGAGAGAGGAAAATTTAAAAATGGCAGATCTAAACGCAATTGTTGAAACCCTGAATAGTTTGACCCTGCTCGAAGCCGCTCAACTGAAGAAGATGCTGGAAGAGAAGTGGGGCGTAACCGCTGTCTCCGCCGCGCCCGCCGCTGCTGCTGCTGCAGCACCGGCCGCCGCCGCCGTCGTTGTTGAGGAGAAGACTGAGTTTGACGTGGTGCTGAAGGAATTTGGCCCCAAGAAGATCGATGTCATCAAGGTCGTGCGCGCCATCACCAACCTGGGCTTGAAGGAAGCCAAGGACCTGGTCGAGACCCCGAATTCGTTGGTTCAGACAGCCGTCGCCAAGGCGACCGCCGAAGACACCAAGAAGAAGCTCGAAGAGGTTGGCGCCATTATCATCATCAAGTAGTCGTTTCGACGACCGTCTTGTTGCGGCTGAGACCTGAGGTCAGCAGTCAAAGGAATCAGAAGTTGGGCGCTTTACGGCGTCGGGCTTCTGATTTCTCTTTTTCACTATGTGGCAACTTATCAATGCGGCATCTACCTGGAACAGCCTGTTGGGCGGTTTCGCGGTGTCGCATGTACTGCAGTCATGGGAGTGGGGCGAGTTTAAGTCGCACTGGGGTTGGACGCCACAACGCTGGCTGTTAACCAACCCAGCCGGTCAACCCCGCGCCATGGTGCAGGTGCTGCGTCGCAGCGCCGGACGGCTCCCGCTGTCCGTGTTGTATGCGCCTAAAGGTCCCACAGCGGCTGATGAAGCAGCTTATATTGACGCGCTGGCGTGGCTTGAGCAACTTGGTCGGCGTGAGCATGCTATCTGGGTTAAGGTGGATGGCGATGTTCACGTTGCACAAGATAATGCAGCGCCCTTGACGTTGGATGCGGCGCGCGCTGCACTACAGGTGCGCGGCTGGCAGTATTCGCCTGATCAGGTACAGTTTCGCAATACCGTGCATAGCGATTTGCGCCCACCTACTGAGGTTTTGCTTGCCGGGATGAAGCAGAAGTGGCGCTATAACGTCCGCTTGGCAGAGAAACGGGGTGTACAGGTGCATCAGGTTGCCCCGCATGACGCGCCGTATTTGTATGCGATGTATGCTGAAACCGGCCGGCGCGATGGTTTTCTTATTCGCGAGGAAGCCTATTACACTGACGCCTGGCGCACGATGGGGGCGACAGCCTTAGTGGCCGAACACCCCTCCGCATCCATGCCGCTGGCAGCGCTCGTGTTGTTTCGCTTTGGCCAGCGGGCGTGGTATTTCTACGGCATGTCGCGCGATGAAGGCCGCGAGCATATGCCCAATTATCTGCTGCAGTGGCACGCCATGCGCTGGGCGCGCGATGCCGGTTGTACCATGTATGACTGGTGGGGCGCTCCCGATCAACTGAACGAGCAGGACTCGATGTGGGGCGTGTATCGATTCAAAGAAGGGTTTGGTGCTCAGTTTGTAGAAGGCTTGGGTGCGTGGGACTATGCTCCTGTGCGCCTACTCTATAACACGTACGTGCGATGGATGCCCGAAGTGCGGCGTAAAATGCGTGGTCAGCGCAAAGCCAGCCATAGCGCGCCTGTCGTGTAAGCCGACTTCCCCAATAGCCATGGCAGGGCTGCATCATGCCACGTCAACCATCACCGCATACTCAACTATGGCGTGCTAATCTTATTCCAATACGAAGTTATATCATTGATAGCGTCCGTGTCATGTGAGTATAAGGATTGTAAGGAGAAGCTATGAATTTACTCAAAATATCTACCGCAGCGCTTGCAGCCAGTCTGATTACTGCTGCCTGTGGCGGTGCAACGCCGACGCCTGTCACCATTGTGCAGACGTCCATTGTCAAAGAGACCCAGGTGGTCAAGCAGACCCAAGTAGTTCAGCAGACCGTTCAGGTGCAGGTGCAAGTCACGCCAACCCCCGCACAAGGCACTCAGGTTCTGCGCTGGGCGTTGGAAGGCATCAATGAGCCCAGCACGCTAGATCCAGCCAAAGTCGGCGATTCACAGATCGTTTTCGCGGCTGGCCTGATCTTCCGCGGGTTGGTTCAACTCGATGCCCAACTACGCATCAAGCCTGATGGCGCCGAAAGCTGGACAGTGAGTGACGACACCAAAACGTATACTTTCAAGCTGCGCAAGGACCTGAAGTTCAGCGATGGCACAGCCGTCACAGCCGATGACGTCGTGTTTGCCATTACCCGCTCGCTCGATCCAAAGGTGGGCGGCGGCAATGGCGCGTACTATCTGAGCAACATCAAAGGTGCAGCTGACTTCACTGCCGGCAAGAGCGACAAATTGCCGGGTGTATCAGCGCTCGATCCGCAGACTGTGCAGATCACGCTTGAACAGCCCTCAGCCTATTTCCTGTATCAGCTCAACTTCATCACCGGTTACATCTTGAGCAAGAAAAATGTGACGGATGGCGGCGATAAATGGTATGAGAAGCCGGTTGGCACAGGGCCGTTCATCCTGAAGGAATGGCAGCACAACCAGAAACTGGTACTGACACCCAACCCCTATTACTGGGCTGGAGCGCCAAACCAGATGAAGGAAGTTGATCTGGTGTTTTACGGTGGCGATCAGGGCAGTGTGACGGCCTACAATGACTATCAGACTGGCGCAGTCGATGTCATCGGCGCTTTTGGCCAGACGCCTATCCCGTCGCAGTTTCTACCCCAGGTGAAAGACTTGCCCGATTTCAAGAGCGCACCGCAGTTTTTTGTGCGCTACATCGGGTTCAACAACAAGAGCAAGCCGTTTGATGATGTCAAAGTGCGCCAGGCTTTTGCGCGTGGCATCGACAAGACGAAGCTGGTGAAACTACTGGGTGATGGCGCAGCGCGCTCGCAGGATCGTATTCTGCCTGGCGGTATTCCGGGTTCTGAGCTGAAGGTGGATGGGCTGGCATTCGATGTTGATGCAGCCAGGAAGCTGTTGGCAGAGGCCAAGTTTGATGTAACGCAGAAACTGGTGCTGTCCTATGGCACTGAAGGCGACAACGCCAAAGTGGTTGAATTTATTGTACAGGAGTGGAAAACCAATCTTGGCCTGAACGTAACGGCCGAACCGCTCGAGCTGCAGACGTTCAGCCAGAAACTCACTGATACGTACAACGACCCGACCAAGGGTTTGCAGATGTACTACAGTGTGTGGGGAGCAGATTACCCAGATGCGCAAAACTGGCTGAGTCAGCAGTTGCGCACCGACGTCGGGAATAACAACGGGCACTATTCCAATGCGGATTTCGATAAACTGGTCGACAAAGCCGATGTGGAAGTAAAAGATGTGACAGCGCGATTGAAGGCGTACAACCAGGCCGAGCAGATTGGCGTCACCGAGGCAGGCTGGCTGCCGTTGTTCTCGCCCAACTCAAATGCGATGGTCAAGACCTATGTGACAGGCCTCGTGTTCACCGGTCAGGGCATCATCATCCCCGATTGGAGCGCGGTTCGAGCACAATAAGAGATTAGACAAACAGAGATTGGTGATTAGAAGCCAGAGGTCAGAAATCTGATATCTGACTTCTGACCTTTGATCTCTCAGTTCTTCAATCACCAATCTCTCCCAATGCCCCAATTCATCCTGCGCCGCCTGATGCAACTGGTCTTTGTGCTATTCAGCATCACATTCATTACGTTTATCGTCGGGCATCTAGCGCCGGGTGATCCTGTCCAGGCACTGATGGGCAATAAGCGCGACCCGAAGCTATATGAGCAGTTGCGTCACCAGTATGGCCTTGATCGGCCTTGGTATGAACAGTATGCGGGTTATGTTTTCGGCGTGTTACAGGGCGACTTCGGTAAGTCATATCGCTACGCGGGCAGACCGGTGTGGGATCTGATCAAACAAGGCGTGCCGGTATCTGCGTCACTCGGGCTGGCTGCGCTGGCGCTGAGTGTGCTGTTGGGCATTCCCATTGGCGTACTTGCGTCTGTGCGCGCGAATGGCGTGTTTGATCGTACGGCCATGGCTGTGATGTTGACATTGTTTGCCGTGCCAAGTTTCGTCATCGCCGGTGTGTTGCAGACGCTGCAGGTCATCCTCTATCAGAATAGTCTGCCCAACTTGCCCACGTCGGGATGGGGAAAACCAGAAAACTGGGTGATGCCCGTCCTCGTTCTTGCAGCGGGTACGATGGGATATCTGGCGCGCCTGACGCGATCAAGCATGATCAGCGTGCTGCGGCAGGACTATATTCGAACTGCGTGGGCAAAAGGCGCTAACGCGCGTCGTGTTTATATGGTGCATGCGTTGCGCAATGCACTGATCCCCATTGTTACCGTTCTCGGACCGTCGGTTGCCTTTGTGGTGATTGGCTCGTTTGTAGTGGAGAATGTTTTTCGCGTGCCGGGGATTGGCTTTGTGGCGGTCCAGGCCATCAGCACGCGCGATTACCCCGTCATTCAGTCGGTAGCGCTCCTGCTGGCGCTGATTGTGGCTGTGATGAGCCTGATTACAGATGTGCTGTATAGCCTCCTTGATCCACGCATTCGGACGCAATGACATTTACCATACTCCGCATCTTTCGCAGCCGCGTTGTCCTCATCAGCGCCCTCTTTCTGGCGTTTCTTCTCCTCACTGCGCTCTTTGGTCCACTGTTGTACACGGTTGATCCCGCCATGGGTGATGTCGACAATCTACGCAGTTTTCCCACCCTGGCGCATCCGCTGGGCACGGACGATATTGGGCGTGACACGCTGGCGCGCCTGATGATGGGATTGCGCGTGTCATTGGCGGTGGCCGTTGTCGTCGAGTTCTTCAACGTCGTAGTGGGCGCAGGGCTGGGCGTGCTGGCCGGCTACTTTGGTGGTTGGATCGATGTGATTGTGGCGCGCCTTGCCGACATGTTGTTTGCTTTTCCCGGACTGCTGCTGGCCATTCTCATCTCGGCCATTTTCGGATCGACTGCGGTCGAATTTGCGGGAGGTGCAGGGCGCTTGCTGCTGGTGTCGTTCAGCCTTGCGCTTGTCGGTTGGCCGCTGATGGCGCGTTATACCCGCGGTCAAACACTATCGCTTAAGGAGCGGCTGTTTGTAGAGAGCACGCGCGCATTGGGCGCCAGTGATAGACATATTCTGTGGCGGCATATCCTCCCTAATCTGGCCGGGCTGATCATTGTCAGTGCGACACTTGATGTAGCCACCGTCATCGTGAGTGAGGCCACGCTTGGGTTGCTGGGACTGAGTGCACAACCGCCACAAACCAGCCTTGGCAAGATGATTGTCGAAGCCTTCAACTATATGACGCTGAATTGGACGCAGGTGCTGTTTCCTGGGCTGGTACTGGCTCTGCTTGTTCTGACGCTGTCGTTCGTTGGAGATGGGTTGCAGGAATATGTTGAACGCGGTTGACTGATATGCCATAAAAACTGAATGTGCGTATAATGTACAAACACTGACCAAAATGAAAAGGCCAAAGCACATCGTTGTCATCGGAGCTGGTATTGGAGGCCTGAGCGCAGCTATTCACCTTGCCGGCAAAGGCTATCGAGTTACCGTTCTGGAACAACTTCCGGATGTTGGCGGCAAGATTGCCGAGTGGCGTGCTGTCGGTTTTCGGTTTGATACTGGACCCACGGTAATCACGATGCCCCATGTGTATGAGCGTCTGTTTCGTGAAGCCGGGCGTGATGTCAAAGATTATCTTGATCTTGTGCCGATCGAGCCTTTAACGCGCTATCACTGGCGCGATGGGGTGGTACTTGATGCTGCACGTGATGTCAACGCCATGTGCGAACAGATACGTCTCATTGATCCGGGCGAAGTAGATGCTTATCGGCGTTTCACACGCTATTTATCTGATATATATGATGCCGTCGGCAAGCCATTTTTATATCGGCGCCGACCCGATTGGCTCAGTATACTCAGCATGCCACTCGGTGGTATCTTCAAGATCGATGCGTTTCGCACGATGCACGAGGCAATCACAAGCTTCTTCAAGGATCCACACCTCATCCAGCTTTTTGATCGGTTTGCGACATACAACGGGTCATCACCTTATCTGGCGCCGGCAACGCTCAATGTGATTTCGCATGTGGAAATGGCACAGGGTGTGTATTATCCGCGCGGCGGCGTATATCAGATGGCACTCGCTTACGAGCGTCTGGCGCTCGATCTTAATGTCGAGATGTACACGCGCTCACGTGTCGATTACCTATTTGCGGAGTCAGAAAGTGTCTATGCTGTACGTTATAGGACTCATGAACTGATCCACGCGGACGCTGTGGTAATCAACGCTGACTATACGGAATCAGCGAAGAAGTTGCTGCCCCCGGATGCGCGGCAACGCCTGCCGCGTCAGAAGCTTGAGCCATCGAGCGGTGGGTTTCAACTGATGATGGGCATCAATGTTGACAAAAACAAGTTGGCGCATCACAACGTCTTTTTTAGCTCTGACTACCGCAAAGAGTTCGATGACATCTTCGTCCGCAAAATTCCGCCCGAAGATCCCACACTCTATTTGTGCATTTCCAGCAAAACCGACAGTGACCATGCACCTAAGGGTTTTGAAAACTGGTTTGTGATGGCCAATGTACCGCACCTGACGCCTGAATACGACTGGACCATACAAGGCGAAAGCTATGCCGAACACCTCAAGAGTGTTCTTAGGTCATGGGGGCTGGATGTTGGCCCGCATCGTGTAGTTATCTCGCGCTTTAAGACGCCACTGGATATGCAATCGCGAGTGGGCGGTAATGCAGGGTCTATTTATGGATTCTCGTCCAACACGCGCAGAGCTGCGTTTCTGCGACCAGGTAACCATTCCAGCGTGCTGCGTCACCTGTACTACGCGGGTGGAAGTGTCCATCCGGGTGGTGGATTGCCACTCGTCACTTTGTCCGGCATCGCGGCGGCTGAATCTGTGAACGAGGACTTGCGGTAAGTTCGTGACCTGCTACATCACCATAACTTAGTAATGACCATGAAGTACTCACGATTTCTACTCCTGTTTGTCTTACCTATCGTCGTCATAGGCGCTGTTTTGACATTGCCGCGCCTCAACAAGCGCGAACTGCTGGGATTAGTGCTGTTGCCTGTGGCCGCAGTCATATGGACAACGCCGTGGGACAACTATCTGGTTGCCAGCGGTGTGTGGCGCTATGATCCCTCCAAGGTATGGAATGTCATTCTTGGTTACGTGCCGCTTGAGGAGTACATGTTTTTTGTGCTGCAATCGCTGGGCGTGGGCTTCATCACCGTTTTGCTGTTGCGTTGGCTGGATCGAAAGTGAAAAAGTTTAAGTATCTGTTTCTGGAGCTGGTGTGGTTTCTGCCGGTGATCATCGGACAGTGGATTTTTGCGCCGCACATTTTGAAGTCGAAGTGGAAAGTGATACCGATTGCGGCATTGCCCATCGCTATCTACCTATCGATTAAGGATCGGGTGGCGTTGAAAGAAGGGACGTGGTCGATCAGCGAGGAGAACAGTACCGGCGTGAAGATTGGCGGCGTGCCAATTGAAGAGATTGTCTTCTTTATCATCACATCGTGGGTGAGCGCACAGGGTATCGTACTGTTGACTGATAAACGCTCACCCGGCGAAATGGTGAAACTTAAAACGCGGCTCCAGAATCTGCTCCGCCCATCACAAACATCCCGTTAGCATCATCTTGCTCTGATATGTCTTGATCAACCATCTTGGGTTGGCCGTCTTCACCAATGACATAAAATCTGCGACGAGAGTTCGCCATTTGCGCTGACGCAGGAGATGCCCCACGTGTCGCCCCGGCTGCTTCAGAATTCATCTGCCATTGTGACGGCGCCACCAGTGCCGGTGATTGACCATACCCATTGTTGTTCGCAGCGCCATATTGCTGTGGCGTCATCCAATATTGAGGTGGATTTTGTGGCAAAGGGACACTGCTGCGCGTCTGGCGTTCATAGCTCGATGTGTAAGGGTCTTCGCGTCTGCGCGCGACGACAAGTGTCATGATGATGGCGAGTGGCGCCGCTGTAATGATGCCGATCATGGCTCCGCTGATGACGGATACGGTTGTCTGGTCGATGCGTGTACTGACAAAGTAGGCAAAGATGATTGCAAACACAACAATACTGATGGTAAACGCACGTATAATCTTGTCCATTTTTCTCCTTCTATAACGCTCCATTGCTGGAGTCGATAAACTGACTAAGCTTTGCCCTGGCAGGCTATATCGGAAGAGCGGCCTGAAAGCGAATTGATTTTGTCCCGGTGATGGCGATGAAGTCACCACATCCATTGAGCTTCTCTGCGCCACACCCGGCTACACCAGCAGCCATGCGCGCATCTTCGGCTGATACCACGCGCCCGACCAGCCGCAATGGCAGGTTGGCTTTCAGCAGTGATCCGATTGCCTTTGCCGATGGTTTTTGTGTGCAGGCCAGCAGGTGAATTCCTGGTTCCCTGCCGCGCTGTGCAATGCGCGTAAAGGCTTCAATGACTGCGTCGCCGCCAGTCTGGCAAAGGTCGGCGAGTTCGTCGGCATAAACCACGATGCGAGGTAATGGTTCTACATCAGTCGAGCGTTTCTCCATCGCATCCACCACCTTGTTCACGGCGCCGATCACTTCCTCGCGCGTACGGGCGATTGGCATCAATAGATGCTTTGCGACAGCCTTGCTGAAGTCATCCTGTTCGCGATTTTTTGGATCAAGCACAATCAAACCTAATTCACGCGGGCGGTGCCGGTCGCACAGGCTGAGCAGAATGCTATGCGCCAGTGATGTCTTTCCAGAACCCGTGGTGCCGGCGATCAACAGATGCCCGACATCGGGGGATGACAGTCGGGCCAGTAATGGCGCGCCATCTTCTGAAAGCCCTAGCACGGCTGTATAACGCGGTATGTCGGTCAACTGCCCCATCAGGCTGGAAAGGCGCACCGGTTCGCGCTTTTCACGCGCAATCTGGATGGCCAGATGGGTTCCGCTCTGTGAGATGCGCACGTTGCTGTTGCCCACGGCAAGTGCGATATCGGCCTGCAAGGCTTTCACTTGATTGACCTTGGTACCCGGCGATGGTCGCAATAACATCTCAACGAAGCCGGGCATGACCTTGCCGCCAACAACCGTCGCCGGCGCACGACGTTCGCGCAATACGGCTTCGATGCGATCTGCAGTGCGAGATAATTTCGAGTACATCACTTTATGCTTTACCTTGACCTATCAATGGTTGACGACAATACCGCTAGACCGATTGATTGGTACACTCAAGCTATTGGATCGTTTCGTTATTTCTTGAGAACACGCGTTCTGTGTTGATAGTATAGAACACACGTTCTGAATGTCAAGAGGGAATTTGAATATTGAGCCAGATCACTTTTACGTCGCTTTCTTATGCTTATCCGAATGCGGTCACGACCGAGGCGCATCCGGCGTTGCGCGATGTCACTTTTGAGATAGCACAAGGGGCGTTTGTGCTCGTCATTGGTGAATCCGGGTCTGGCAAGTCGACGCTGTTGCGTTGCCTGAATGGACTTGTTCCGCACTTTTCGGGCGGCCGCATAGCGGGCGCCATCACGGTTGATGGACTCAATCCGGTCAAAGTCGGGCCATCGCAAATGGCCTTGCACGTAGGGATGGTATTTCAGGATCCGGAGTCGCAGTTTGTGCTCGATCGGGTCGAGGATGAAATCGCCTTTGCGCTTGAGAATAGTGCCATATCGCGCCCCGAAATGCACCGGCGCGTAGATGATGCGCTAAAACGTATGGGAATAGAACACCTGCGCCACCGCCAGATCAATACTTTGTCTGGAGGAGAACAACAGCGCGTGGCAATCAGTGCTGCCCTGGTACTCAAGCCGTCCATCCTGGTGCTGGACGAACCAACTTCGCAACTTGATCCTATCGCTGCCAATGAAGTCATGGACATTCTGGCGCGGTTGAATCGTGAGGATGGTTTAACTATCGTTCTGGCTGAACATCGAATTGAACGCGTGCTGGGATGGATCACACAGGCAGTGCTGGTCACGGCTGGGCATGTCGTGACCGGGTTGCCGGCAGAAGTGCTGGCGCAGACAACGCTGGTGCCACCGGTCGTGGCGTTGGGACAAAAACTGGGATTGACGCCACTACCTTTGACGGTGGCGCAGGCGCATGAGTGCATGACTGCGCAGTTCGTAGCGCTTCCGCAGGGACGGGGCGCATCACCTGTGATTCATGGGCAGGAGCCCATCCTGGCAATTGCAGGCCTTTCGGCGCACTATGGTGAGAAAGCAGTGCTGCATGATGTCAATATGTCGGTTTATCCGGGCGAGATCGTTGCCTTGATGGGCAGCAACGGCGCGGGCAAGAGCACCTTGCTCAAGTCGATCGCGGGATTGATCAAACCGACAAGCGGCACCATCAGCGTGCGCGGTGAGTCGGTGATGGGTCAGGACACTGCCGATATTTGCCGAGCCGTGGCCTACCTACCGCAAAACCCGAACGCCCTTTTGTTCGCGGACACCGTTACGGAGGAGTTGGAAATCACCCTTGCCAATCACAAAATGCAGGGCGCAAAAGATATCGCCCACTTTTTGAATCAACTTGGGCTGGGGCGCCACGCATCAGCATATCCGCGCGATTTGAGCGTGGGTGAGCGTGAACGTGTGGCGATTGGTGCGGTGACGGTGACGGAGCCCGGGCTGGTACTGCTTGATGAACCGACACGTGGGCTGGATTATGGATCGAAGCGCGCTTTGACTGACATCCTGCATGGGTGGAAGCAACGGGGCGCCGGCGTACTGTTAATCACGCATGACGTCGAATATGTGGCCGAGTGCGCCGACCGTGTGATCATGCTGACCGATGGGCAAGTGAGTGCCGACGGCTTGCCGCATGACGTGCTGGCCGGTTCACCCATCTTTGAGCCGCAGATATCACAGGTTTTTCCGGGCATGGGCTGGCTTACGATTGCCGATGTGGCTGTAGAATCGGCGCATGAGTAGCGCACCGATATGCCCCACCAGCGAGACGCCTTCCACGCTCGTTGAACTCAATAGCATCATTGTGGATTGCCGGTTGTGCGAGCGATTGGTGACGTATCGCGAAGAAGTCGCGCGCGTGAAGCGCCGCGCATTTCTCGACCAGGCTTATTGGGGCAGACCCATCCCGGGCTGGGGCGATCCCTTGGCGCGTGTGTGGATTGTGGGGCTTGCACCGGCTGCGCATGGTGGTAATCGTACTGGGCGCGTATTTACCGGCGACCGCTCTGGCGATTTTCTTTATGCTGCGCTTCATCGCGCCGGTTTTGCCAGCCAGCCCACATCGGTGTCGCGTGACGATGGGTTGCACATGACCGACGCCTATCTGTCAGCTGCCGTCCGGTGTGCGCCGCCCGACAACAAGCCGTTGCCCGAGGAGTTTGCCGCCTGCCGGCCGTATCTTGATGCTGACTTGCGCCTGCTGACGCAGGTGCGCGTCGTGCTTGCCTTAGGCAAAATCGCCTTCGACGCCGCGATTCGGGCGTTAAGCGATGCAGGGCAGACTGTGATGGGCGCGCGACCTGTATTTGGCCATAATGTGGCCTATCAGATAGGGCGTTATCACCTCATCTCGTCGTATCATCCTAGCCAGCGCAACACCCAGACCGGATTGCTGACTGCGGCTATGATGGATCAGGTGTTGGCGCGTGTGAAAGAGAATCTGGAATTGTGATGACCGCTGCAGGCTGACTGCAGCGCGAACCTATAGCGAATTGCTTCGCATCAAGATTGATTTCGGAGGAAATGAATAATGGCTTTACCCGAAGGTGCTTTTAAGAAGTGTATACAAGTGGGCGTGATCGTGAAGGATCTGGATACAAAAATCCAGAACCTGATCAAGATTTTTGGCATGGGCCCGATCCGCGTGATTGATTTCCCGCCCGAAGGCCGCGACGATATGTGGAAGAACTATCACGGCGAGGAAGGCAAGTTCACTGGACGGTTGGCGTTTGCCGATCTCGGCACAGTGGAGCTTGAACTGATCGAACCGGCGATTGGCCCAAGCGTATGGCAGGACTATCTGGATCAGCATGGCGAGGGCATCCATCACATTCGCTTTAATACGTTTGATGAGAAGCCCATCATCGATCATCTGGCCGAAAATGGCGTCGGGGTCGATATGAGTGGCGCAGGTTCGCGCCCCGGCACTGCTTACTTCTACTTCGATACCGCTGACAAGATCGGCTTCACGATCGAACTGATGCGCGCCGTCGCCGGCACCGATGGCCGTGCGATGCCGATTGGCAAGGTGATTGGGTAGTCGCGATCCTGCCAGGAATTATGGTTGCATTCGCCCGGTGACAACATAACCGGGCGAATACGCCACCATGATTGAGCGCGTTTTATTTTCGCACGCGCACTACGCAATCGTGTGTGAATGCAGGAAGTTGGATGGGGGTGTCAGTGCCACCGGCGAGAGGCAGCCAGGGTGAGTATGCGCCGCTTGCCGGAGAGTAGCACGCCATCTGATAGTCGCCTTCGGGCAGGTTGAGGTGAAGCGTTCCCATGATGGTTCCACCGGGCGGATCGTCGGAATCGATCTCGCGCTCATCGGCCATGTAGATGGAGTAATCGCTGCCCGCGACGCCAAAAACGACATCGAGTGTGTGATCGGGATGCGCCGTCACAACCCCGGTCAATGGGTGTGATTGCGTCAGATCCAAACTGTGCGCGTACTCCGACAGGTGTTTCATCCACAGTCGAATGTGGCGTTGTGCGCCCGGGTTGCCGGCTTCGACGTACTTGTTTACCGAGAAGTCGATCACGTCGTAGTGTCCGCCCGACAGCACCGTCACCCAGGCGCGTTTGCGGTGGATGGTCCAACCTTCCGGGTCCATGAACTGGCTGGCGATGTTGTCCTCGTCCATGTTGACCGGATGGGGTTCACTGGCTGTAGCAAGAAGGTAATCGCGCAATGCCCTGATGCGCAACTGCTTCGACATGAACTCACCCAAATGATAAGCAACGCCTTCATAGGTGGTGTTAGGCAGCGGGTGCATATTCACGATATCGAGCGGCAGGTTTCTAAACGAGCGCGTCGATGATTGCTCCCACGGCACATATGTAAAGGCTTCCTGGCCGACCACCATGTGCTGGTTGGGCAGGTTGGCTTCCAACGCTCGAATTTGCGATGCGATGGCCAGCTGCCATTCATCGACCTCTGCGGGGGACGCGCTGCCTGCAACTGGCGCTGCGCCGCCCGGTTCATTGCATATCTCGAAGAAGAAGTTATCGTAAGCGTTCACTTCCGCAACGATCTTGCGCACGAAAGCCATCTGCCGTTCGACGAAAGGCGTATGCCGGCGCGTGATGTAATCGGGCCATGGGATGACCGGCATGGCATTGATGTTGTTCTGATCGTTCATCGGATTGAGCGCCCACACACTGTCAGCATATGTGTTGCTGAAGAGGGTGACCTCGACCACGATACCGAGTTCCGAGGCCAGGCTGAGAAAACGATGCAGTCGCGCAAAATACTCGGGGTTCCAACGGTCAAGGTCGAATTTCAATTCGCCATCCGTGGCGCGGCCGGGGCCGCTGCGGACGAAAGGTGTAACGTAGTCCGATGAGTCGGGCTTGCACGTAGAGTTGGGATTGCGCGCGCTTTGCATTTCGCGGAAGAGCAAGAACAAGCGCGACAGCGTCATGCGCTTCTCGGCTGCCTCATGCAGGTAGCGCTCGATGTTGAACGGGCGGTTGATGACTGCACCGTAATGCTCCGATGCCGTAATCAGCACCAGCGGGCGGTCGTGGTACTCAAAGAGCTTGGGGTTGAGCGGATGAATGTGGATTGGCCGGGACATCACTGGGTCTCCTCAATCAAGAATGTGATGCGATTATCGCCCAGTATCGGCAATATGCTGAATCTTGCGCCGTCGCGATGGTCATTGCGATATGATGGGCAAGTTCGGTAAGTTCAATGACCTAATGCAACAATGGGCATATCTTATATAGCTGCGTTGTTATCGGGAAGTGATGCGTGGAAATGATTGATGAAGGAATAGGTTTGCCCACGGTGATGGGAGTCTCGGCGATGCGTCGGCGCGTGTTCAGTCTGGCGTGGCCCATCATTGCAGAGAATGGACTCGAGACGATGCTGGGCATTGTCGACACGATCCTTGTGTCGCATCTGGCTCTGAGCGCCGTTGCATTGGCTGGGGTCGGGAGCGCGGTGCAGGTGATGCAGATTCTGCTTTCGGCGCTGGCGGCTTTGTCCATTGGCGCGTCGGTGCTGGTGGCGCAGGCGATTGGCGCGCGCAACTTAACCCGCGCCAGTATGCTGGCGCGACAGTCGTTGCTGTGGAGCGTGATCCTGTCGTTGCCGTTGGCAATCGGAGGTTTTCTCATCCCCGGTCTGGTCATCGGCATGTTTGGGCTAGAGCCCGCAGCTGCCGATATTGGCACGCGTTATATGCAGGTGACGATGGGCACGGCTGTTGTGCTGACTGGGTTGTTTATCGGCGGCGGCGTATTGCGTGGGGCGGGTGATTCACGTACGCCCTTGATCATCACGACCATCGCCAATGTGGTCAATGTGCCACTGGCCTATGGTTTGATCTATGGGCAATGGGGTTTGCCAGACATGGGTGCAGTCGGGAGCGCGTGGGCCTCCTTCATGGCGCGCGGACTCGCCTTGATCATCTTGATCATCGTTTTGTGGAAAGGCCGCAACCGCGCTGGAATTACCATACGCGGGCGGGGCGGCTGGCTTCCTGATCTGTCCGTGGCAAAAAACATTTTGACGATCGGCATACCAGCAGCGATTGAGCAAGTGATCACCGCCGCTGCGTTCTTTGTCGGGACCATCGTCATAGGGCATCTGGGTACAACGGTGTTTGCGGCCAATCGCATCTTGTTCACGGCGTTGTCGCTGTCATTTCTGCCGGGCATCGGCTTCGCGATTGCCGGAACGGCATTGATGGGTCAGAGCGTGGGCGCGAGGCGTATTGCAGACGGCGCCACAGCAGTAAAAATAGCGACGCAGTGGGCCGTGCTTTGGATGGGATCGATGGGCGCATTGATCATCATCTTTGCACCGCAGTTGATGATGCTCTTTACCGGTGACGCCGCGGTGATCGACGCCGGTATATCCGGATTGCGCGTTATCTCACTCACCATGCCGGCGTTGGCGATTACGTTTGTGCAGGCGGGTGGTTTGCGTGGCAGTGGTGATACGCGCACACCCATGTTGGTTTTCAGCGTGGGTGTATGGGTCAGTGTCGGAATGGGTACGTTGTTGCTCTATACCTTTGGCGGTGGGTTGGTGTCTACATCGCTGGGTTGGGCTGTCACTGGTCCGATCATGGCTGTGCTGATGTGGTGGCGCTTCCGGGCGAAGATTAACAGCCTGAAGCAGACTGAATCCGAAGAGCCGAATTACCTTGTTGCTGAGCCGGCTTCATCCAATTGAATGTCGCTTTATGTGCGCGTCCACAGCCCTGCTGTCGTCTTGAATTCCCATCCCTCCGTGCTCATGGTCACGGGGAGATGGGCCCAGCCCTGCTCAATACGCTTCATGGTTTCATCCCACGAGCGCACGCCGCTGAGGGTATCGGCGCGCTCGACATTGCATGCGCCTACGGCGACGGCTGCTGTGATGGTCTGTTCGGGTGTCATGTCACGCAGAAGGGCGCATAAGAAGCCGGCAATGGTGCTGTCGCCGGAACCGGAAGCGCCAACGACGTCGACGCGGAAGCATGGCGCCCATAGTTCCTTGTCGGCCCAAAGGTCAGGATGGGTAGGGCAGGCGTTGCCCAAGGCTGCGATAGCGGCCGCATTCGCCGTCCGCACGTATAGGCCGCTCTCACCTAGTTTCAACCCGACGATCTTAACGCCGAGTGCCAGCAGTTCATCGCTCAAATCGTGCAGCAATGCCGGCGTGACGAGTGACAAAAGGCCGCCGGGGCCGCCGACGCTCCGAGTGGTCAGGTCGTCATAGGTGTCGCGCCGCAGCATATATAGGATTTCTTCTATGCTGGGGAGGAAGACATCGACATACGGGAGTACGCCGCGCACGATGGCAGGCCAGTTGGCGCGGCCTGCCGGCGAATTGACATCAGGCAATGCCATATCGAGCGAGGTGGTCAGGCTAAGCGCTTTGACGCGTTTGAATATCTCGACCAGTTCAACGCCATCGTTTTCATACATGCGCTTCATCAGAGGTGGGTAACCGAAATGAAACAGCTTGACACCCGCCAGCAGGTCATAGCGCACGTCCGACGGGCCAAAGGTGTCGTTGGCGCTGGGGCAATGCAGGAATATGCGATCGATGCCGGGCGGATTGATGATAACGGTATATGAACTGGCCGCGGTCGGATCGATCAATAAAGTGTCGGTCAACCCGGGATCGTACGAGGCTACCACGCCTTTGATCGCTTCGCCGAACATATCGGTGCCGATCTTGCCCATCAAAGCCGTGCGGATGCCCAACTTGTTCAGCGCAAGCCCGGTGTTCGAGACTGCACCGCCGGTGGCGATCGTGACAGCGCCGACATCGAGCAGGCGACCGGGACGGAACACGCGCTCGAAAGTATTGCGGCTCATGTGACTCATGTCGGGGATGACGTCGAGGCACAAATGCCCCGCAACTACGGCCTGATAGCACTCACTCATGGCATGCCTTCCTGAAGGACGTAAAGACGCGTGTATAGATTGAAATAGTTTTTCTTACGCGACAGGCCGATAGTACTTCGGATAGTCTTTGACGAGTAGATAGAGCGGTTCGGCATCTTCCTCAATGGCCGGGAAACGCCCCACGGGTTCATAGAAGCGATTGTCGGTATCGTCATCGTTCACGCTGCTGACTTCGCCCACGAGAACACGCCCTCCATCGCCCCAGAATTTGTGATACAGCCCTCCGGTGAGTGTGATGCTCTCGCCCGGCGCGAGTGTGACCGTGTTGCCAGCTTTGACCGTGCGTCGTATGCCGTCCATATTCACCGACACGTCGCGGGTGTCGAGTCCTTCGTCTTTGGTCGACTGGTACAACTGGATGACGAGGTTGCCGCCGCCGCGGTTGATGATGTCCTCGTGCTTGCTCCAGTGAAAGTGCATCGGGGTGATCTGGCCGGGATCAACCATCAACAGCTTTTCGGCATACACCACGCCGTGCCCCTTCTGCAGATCAGACATTTTTCCGTTGCGGATTGTAAAGATGAACAAGCCAATTTTGGCATAATCACCCTGACCAAAGTCGGTGATATCCCAACCTAACTGGTGGTCGACGATTTCGCGTACCTCCGTCCCTTTGGTAGCCCAGTCTTCGGGCGTCCAGAAGGCAAAAGGTGGCAGGTAAAACTGGTGTTTTTGCGCAAAAGCCACTGCATCGCGCATGATGGCGTTAATCTCGGATCGTTTCATTGTGCTCCTTCAGCTAGACCACATGGTTGTCACAAATTGTACGGGACGACGCCCGTGCTTTACTCGCATGTTCGTCTGATTGTGCCATAGCTTAATGGCGTGAGCAAACGGAAAAGTATGCTTGGTATTGAGTGTAAAGAGCTACTTCACACCAATACCGGCGATGTGCGGGCCGAAGATCGGCGCATCCATGCGGTAGTGTTTCAAGTCCAACGCACTAAAGCCGGCGCTCTCGATGACAGCCCATGTTTCGCGATTGGGGTGGCAACCATCGCTGATAGCGCGCCATGCAGGCGCGATCACGTTTTGCACTGTTCGCAGTGCACCGCCTTGCGCCGCGACATGCTCGATAAACACAAAACGCCCGCCCGGTCTTAAAACGCGCAATACCTCGCGCAAAGCTGTGGTTTGATCGGTCACTGAACATAGCACGCGGGTGCTGATCACCCAGTCTGCGCACGCATCAGGCACCAGCAGGTGTTCTGCGAAGCCCGTGCGCAGGTCTGGCCGTATGCCCAGGCGTGCTGCCTCGGCCATCAGGTAGGTGTTCATGAATGGATTAGGCTCGATTCCGATCCAGTGTACATCGCGCCCCTTCATGTATTGAAGGTTGGCGCCACCGCCCGGACCGATTTCGATCACATCGCCGCGCATTCCGGCAAAGAGGCGTTGTTTATGCTGCTCGGTGAGGGCGTCATCGCAGCAGCCTTGTGAACCGCCCGACATCATCCGGGCGAAGAGCCGTTTGCGCAGGTGGGGAAATCCCGGTATAGTCATGGGGACAATCTTAACTTAGCCAGATCAAGCTAGAATACCGGCACAGTCCACCGCGGATATCATGAACCGCACAGGCGCACTTCCTTGAGCGAGTATTTCGCCCTACTAATCGGCATCATCATCGGCCTTGCGGCATTGCTGCAGGAGGACTTTGTTCTCACGCTGCTTTACTTTGTTGTTGCGGCGTATGCACTCAGCCGTTGGTGGAGCGGACGCGCGCTTAAAGCGGTAGTTGTGAAGCGCATCTTCAACAATCGCGCCTTCATCAACGACAAGGTCGAAATCCACATCGAGGTGCATAATTCGGGACGCTTGCCCGTAGTGTGGTTGCGCCTGCATGACAGCCTGCCGGTGGAGCTGTCTGGTTCTGAAATCTTTCGCCGCGTCGTTGGGCTTGGTCCCCACGCTACGCAACGTTTCACTTATACGATTCAGCCGCCTAGGCGCGGTTATTATCAGGTTGGCCCGTTGTATCTATACTCTGGCGATCTGTTGGGTATGGCAGAAGAAGAAGGCCGGCAGGGACATATTGACTACCTGACCGTTTATCCGCGCGTGATGTCACTCACGAAAATCGGATTGCCGTCGCGCTCACCAATGGGCACGCTGCATCACCATCAACCCATCTTCGAAGATCCATCGCGCGTGCGCGGCAAACGTGACTATGTAGCTGGCGATTCGCTGCGCCGGGTAGACTGGAAGGCCAGCGCGAATCTGGGGCGCATGCAGGTTAAGCAGTTTGAGCCGTCGATTGCGCTTGAGACGGTCATCCTGCTCAATCTCGATCGTGACGATTACTACTATCGCTCGCGCAACGATGCAACTGAGTTGGGCATCGTCGTTGCAGCATCGCTTGCCAACTGGATCACGGCGCAGAAACAGACGGTGGGCTTCGCGACGAACGGGGCTGATGTTCAGAGCATGGCTGCTGACGGCCGCGCGCCGGTGTTGCCGACCGAGAAAGGGCGCGCCCATCTGATGCGTATTCTGGATATTCTGGCGCGCATCCAGACGACCGAAAAGCAGACGCCGTTTATTCAATTGTTGCGCCGTCAACGCGTGCATATGGCGTGGGGCACGACTGTCATCTTGATCACGGGTGACGTCAACGATGCTCTGTTTGAGGAACTCTTTATCGCGCGCCGTGCCGGACTGGATATCGTGTTGATCTTGTGCGGGCACGTCATTGCCGCCGATGAGATCAAACACAAGGCGCAGCACTTTGGGATTCAGATTCAACAATTCGCCTCGGAGGCGGATATGGATATATGGCGACGCTAAATGACTGAGACCAGGGCAAACACTCCTTCGGATCGCCAGGTATGGAGCCGCGCGTTGCCGATCTTCGTCAACTATGCGATTGTGGCGCTGATGATGACATGCGCAGTGGGCGTGGTGGTTGGCGTGATACAAGCGTTGTCGTCATCATGGAACGGCGCTTATCTGATAGTCGTGTGCTTCATCGTCGCCTTTGAGGCTCTGTATACTGCGCGCGTGATGCGCCGCATTGCGTTTCCCAGTCGCGAATGGGCGAGTTATCGCATCGGCGAAGTCGTGTCCATCATGATTTTGCTCAAGGCACTGATCTACATAATGCGTGGCGCAGGGCAGTTTCTGATTGATCTGCCCAAGTGGCAACATGACTTTCTGGTCAGTTTCTTTACCGGCGAGTATTTGCTGGCATGCGTTCTTGTGCTGGTGGTGTATCTGGTATGCAACCAGTTTGCCAATGACCTGTTCGAACTGGAATCGGATGATGCGACGCTGGAACGCGAGCGTAAAAATGATTTTCGCAACAACCGCGCCGCTTCGCACAAACAACTCACTCTGAAGGTCGTGCTGGTGGCCGGCGTGATGATCGCGGTCACGTTAATGGGGCGCACCTTCCTGCGCATTATCGGTGGTGGAGCGGCTGCGGCGTCGATCGATCAAGAAGGGATGCCGAGTTATGCGTTGGGGCTGCTCGCGTACGTGGTACTCGGCTTTCTGCTGCTTAGCCTGACGCGTTTGGCGGCATTGCGTGCGGCGTGGTATCGCGAACGCGCGCCTATCAGCCCCGATATTGCCTGGCGCTGGGCGCTGTATGTAGTCGTTTTTCTGGTCGTCATTGCGCTGGTCGCCATGGTGTTGCCTACCCATTACTCGGTCGGCCTGTTGCAGTTGCTGCGTTACGCTGCCGGGCTGCTCATCAGCCTGCTGCAGATTGTTATCTACTTTTTGCTGCTGATATTGACGTTTCCGCTCAACCTGTTGATGCGGTTACTGGGCAATTCGCCTGTGACACCGAATCGACCACCGCCAGTGATGATGATGCCGCCGCCGGCATCGCCTGATCAACCCACTGGCGCCAATCCGCTGCTTGACCTGATCCAGTCGATCCTGTTCTGGGCGATTTTCCTGTTTGTGGTGGGCTATGCGCTGAGTCAGTATCTCAAACGTCATAGCGCCCTGCTTGCGTCGATGCGCGGCATCCCCCTGCTCAACTGGCTGATGAAAGCAGTGAGTGTGTTGGGTGACTGGCTGAGCAGGCTGTCGGGGCAGGTAACAGCGATGGTGGATGCCGGGCTGAAGCGATTGCGCGCACAGGCCGAGTTGCAGGCCCGCATGGTCTCCCCTGCGCGCCGCTTGAACCTGCGCCGATTGTCACCTCGCGAGCGTGTGCAGTATTTTTATCTCGCCATGGCGCGCCGCGGTAGCGAAAGCGGACTGGGGCGCAAACCGGCGCAGACTCCGCGCGAGTACGCTGCAACACTTGATTCGGCGACGCCCGAAGTGAACAACGAGATAGACGCACTCACCGACGCCTTTATCGAAGCGCGCTACAGCCGCCATGACATTACACCCATCCATGCCCAAACCGCGCAGTCGTATTGGGAACGCGTCAAGTCGGCGCTGCGGAAGAAGAAAAGCGCTGTCTGACCCCCAATCTCCAATTACCCTTAAAATCGTCCCCAATGATTTACACAGTTACACTGAATCCGACATTGGATAAGACGCTGAGTGTGGTGAAGTTACGGCCGGGTGAGTTTCATCGCGCCAGTATTCTGCGCACCGATCTTTCTGGCAAGGGCATTAACGTCACGCGCGCACTGAAGGCGCTGGGTATCCCCAGCAAGACGCTGGGTTTCATCGGCGGGCGTACGGGTCAGGCTTTTCAGGTCGGGCTGGTTGAAGAAGGCTTCGATTTGCATTTCATCGATGTGGGCGGCGAGACGCGCAGTAACCTGACGTTGCTTGATGAATCCACTGGCGTGTACACCAAGATCAATGAACCCGGCCCCACGATCACGCCTGCGCATATTGCCGCGTTGCAGGCACAGGTGGAGCTATGGGCGCACCCGGGTGATTACTGGGTGTTGTCGGGCAGCATGCCCCCCGGCGCGCCGATCGATCTTTATGCACAATTGATTCGACACGTGCAAGCCAAAGGCGCGATGGCGTTTCTGGATACGAGCGAGGCGGCTTTGCGTGCCAGCCTGTCTGCCATGCCGTACGGATTGAAGCCTAACAGTGATGAGGCAGCCCAGGCATTGGGGCGCCCGGTGGTGACGGATGATGATCACTGCGAAGCAGCGCAGAAGTTGCGCGCACTGGGTGTGCAGGCAGTGCTGTTGACACGCGGTGAAGATGGGCTGGTGCTCGCGATGGGTAACGAGGTGTTGATGGCCGCACCGCCGCCGGTTGTGGCAAAGAGCCCGGTGGCTGCTGGCGATTCGGCGCTGTCAGGCCTGCTGTGGGCGCTGAGTGAAGGGTGCGATGTGGCTGAGGCTGCGCGCCGTGCTGTCGCCTGCGGCACTGGCGCCGCCATGCAGGAAGGATCGGGCGTGGCCGATCGGGCGCTGATTGAGGATTTGCGCTCCCGGATCACGGTGGTGCGGCATTGTGCTGCACCTTGATCTGCGTGTCATTCCGTTAAACGGACTCCGGGAGTGGTTGGCCCCTGGGTGCGCGGGCTAAGTGCGATGACGTGATCATAGCCTGCAACGTATAGCCTCTGCGCCATGGCTACCGCATCGGGATGTAATTCCCAAAGGGATGACGAATCATCGTGCTTGCTCCGTTGCATTAACACGGCTACGCGCCGGGCGCCGGGAGGGATGTGCTTCAGGCCACCGGCGGGGTGCGCAAGCGCCGCGGCTATTGTGTCGGCATCAATTAAGTGACCCATCGGCGCGCCTGTGATCTGTGCGATGCGCTCGGGTCTGTGCGCCACACGTGCATCAAGAGGTTGACCGATGGATTCAAGGTTAGCCACCACGCAGACCGTCGTCGCGGTCGCAGGGATGACGGGCTCATTGTCTCCCGGCGCTTTAAGCATCAATCCACGCGCGCCATCGGCTTCGATGATAAGCGACATAGGCAGTTCGCCACTTTGGGGTGCTGAATCATCCCCAAGGGGCGTAGAGCCGTTCATGGTTGCATAGAGCGTTTGAATCTGGTCAGCCGTAAAGCCGACCAGTTTGGTGTGTACTACTGGCATCAACGACTCAAGCAGCGGTCTATCATCTGGTGCGCCATCGAGGCTGGAGGCAAGACAGGCCGTGCGCCAGCCGCCGGGCGGGACAAGGGGCGATGGGTTGATAGCCAATACGTCGAAGGCGCCTGGCGCAGGTTGACGCACGCGTGTGGTAGTCGTGAAGATGACCCGGTCGCCGCGCGCAACGAGATCACGTAGCAGTAGCCAGCACAAACCGGTTTTGCCCCCGGCGCCCACAACTGCAATGCATTCGTGGGCGCCGATATGGCATAGTTCAACGATCCCAAGGGGACGTAGAGTCATCGTAGCAGCCTAAATCACATCAAGGAAATTGCGATCCGGCAGTTGCGGGAACGCCGCGTGTGGTTCCGTCTGATACCAGTAAGACGTGGATGCGATATCGTCCTGCAGGGGCAGGTAGGGGCCGCCGACGCGCCAGCCCAGCGCCTGAATGGTCACACGCAGGTCGTGCTCGAAGCGGATCGGATCCATGATGTGCCAGCGGTACATGCCGAAGCGTTGCTGACTGCGATACAAACCATCAGGCTTGATGACCTGTGGCAAACCAGTATAGGGGCCGCTGAAGATGCCATACTCGCCGCGCGGGTGTTCGAAATTCCATGCGCCGCCGAAATAGTCCTCGGTGCCGGTGCCGCAGATGGTGGGGAACTCGGAATCGCCATCCATGAAGAACTTGATCTCGCCTTCGCCCCACCAGCCATTGTTGTTCACGCCCCAGGCCAGGTACGTGCCGATGTATTGTCCCTGCCCCTTCACGCCGTCGAGCAGAGTGTGCACGCCTTTGTAAGGTAGCGGGTTGTCGCGGCGCCATTGTGCATGGAAATATGCTGCGTCTTCTGGCACGGTGGTTAACGTATAGTTGACTTGGTAATACACCGTCACTTTTTCGTCGTGAGTATTTTCCAGTGTGATGCGCACCGCCTTGCGGAAGGGCATTTCCCAGTACGAGTTGAATCCTCCGGCTGGGTTAACGGCAACCGCAAGCGACGTGACGTTGGCGCGTGTCAGCCAGCCATTGCAGAAGAAATCGCCGACCGGAACTTCGACCGAGGGTGTTTCTTCGCCATCCCAGTAAATGCGCAGAATCACACGGCGCCAGTGGTCAGGGAACAGCGTGAGCCAGATCTGCTGGATGGCGCCCATGCCGTCGATGGCGGCCATGGTGTGCGTGGCGTGTGCGGGGATATCGACACTGGGCGATACTTTCCAGCCCTGCCCCATCTCACGAGCGACATTCGCGCCCGTACCCTCGGTGGCCATGCCACCCTTGCCCTTTTCGCCGGTGAAATTTTCCGGGCTGATCGAGCGCGTCTGGGCGTGCGATAGCCGTGACAGATTACCTAAGCTCATGTGTAGACCGTCAAATTGCTCGGACATGGATCTCCTTTACCTTAACCTCTACCGTATTTTCTTAAGTGGCGTGAGTGCATCGATTCTTGCCAGAAGCGCATCGATGATGTGGTTGTATTTTGCATGCAGTTCAGGGAATGGCCAAATGCGCATGTTGCTATCGAGAAGCATGACGCCGCCGCGCGATGCAGAGGCGGACAACATGATGGCGAATTCAAGATCGTCATGCGTACGCTCGCTCACAAACGGGCGATAGGTCTGCAGGTATTCTGCTGCTTGAGACGCCAGTTCGGCCATCTCCTGTGGGCCATCGCACAAGACCGCGTAGGCTTCCAGGGCATGACCCTCATTACGCAAGCGAGCGAACTCGCCGATGGCCACAGCATCCGAGTTGGCCAGCGATTGCAACCGGGCGCGGATTGGCGTCAACTGAGATTGCAGGGCGTGCGCCGCATCGGCCTGCGCGCCGGTTACGCCTTCATCAAGGCTGCCGTTGGCAGTCGCCTGACCCAGGCTGGCGGCTAGCGCCGCGCTCAATGCGACTGTTGCTCCGGCCTGACAGTGACTGGCCAGGGCAATGCCATCCAGCATTGCGCTGGTTTTCTGATCGGTAACATCAGACATGTTTTACTCCTTGTAAGCTGATTGTATGGTATAGATGCATCTTACCTGACTGTCACCAATATGAGCACTTTCAACAGCGTAGCACCTGAATCAGATGTGGCAAAAACGAGGCCACCTTCTCACTGATATACCAACAGACCGGCTATACTGACCCCCATGGAACTGAAATATCTAGGCAAGTCCTTTAGCCACGCGATCGATGAACTTGATCCTTTCCCTGCGCGTCCCGGGTTGTCACTTGTCACCATGACCTCGGATGAGTTGACCTCGGTGTGTCCGATGACTGAAGTCCCCGACTACTATAAGGCCAGCATCCAGTTTGTCCCAGACCAGTTTTGCATTGAGTCAAAAAGCCTTAAACTGTATCTACAGCATTTTCGCGATATGCAGATCTTTGCAGAGGATCTGGTTGTTGTGATTCGCGATAAAGTGATTGAGACGATTAAACCCAAGTATTGCAAGGTTACGCTGGTACAAAAGTCGCGCGGCGGCATCGTGATCGAGACGGTGTCGGCATGGGGACAGGCACCGGTGAACCTGTAATAAACATCCGGGTCAGACGCACTGGTCCGCACCCGGTTTTGATCTGTTGAACAGGAGAATTGCATGCCGGAATGGAAAACGCAGTCGGTGGTGTCGTTGACGGGCGGACACACGGATCCGTCTGTACAAAATGGTCTGAAAGTGTCAGTCTCGGAGCCAGTGCTGGTGAAGCGCAGCCGCTGGTTCTGCTGGTTCCCTTCGTTAATACGCCAACCCGATGGTGTGCTGTGGGCCGTTATGTCGGCTTACGCGGATATTCATGCGTCGAACTCGGTGAACTACCTGAGCCGCTCGCGCGATGGTGGACTGACGTGGGAGGAGCCGCGCGTGATCGGTGATGGCGGGCTGGCGCACCTGGTTAAGCCGGATGGCAGCGTCGTCATTCTGCCCTACTACATGCGCGAACGTGCGCGCGCCGTGCGCACCATTGGCGCGCCGTGCAACCTGTTGTCACCGCAAGGCGTATTGGACATGCAGGCTTCGGGCGCTGAAGTCAGTGGTTGGCCAAAGCCGACCAAGTCACCGCTGCCTGATGCGGGAATTGCGGGTTTTGTGTTCAACGGGCAAGTGGTGCGCGCCACCGATGGCGGCTACCTTGCCACGCTGTACGGGACATTTGAAGGCGATACACGCTACGCACTCGTCATGGCTGAATCGGTGGACGGATTACGCTGGCAGGTGCGCGCCATAATTGCCGGACCCGAGTGTGATCTGGCTGGCGACGAAGGCCCGTGCGAATCTGCGATCTGCCGCCTCAAAGATGGTCGCTTGATGTGTTTGTTCCGTCTCGCGTCGTTCGTCCCGTATGGGCAAACCTTCAGCGCGGATGATGGGCGCACATGGACAAAGCCGGTCAATACCGCTGGACCTGGCTCAGTCGAGCCCAGCCTCGCTGTGTTGCGCGATCCCACAGGCAAGCTGAGCCATGACGTCGTGGCCTTGTCGGGCGGAAGGCCGGATATCAACGTGTGGTTTAGCACCGATGGCGCAGGCAAAGAGTGGCAGGCCATCGACATCATCGCGGCGCACAACGCCGCTTGTGATGCGCGCGATCGCATTTTGCCTGATTCGAGCACCGCATGGAAAACAGCGGATGACATGCGCAAAGCTGGTATGACCGGTTACTCATCATGCTATACCGAATTGATGGCGATTGATGATCACACGCTCCTCGTGATTTATGACCGCGTCGGGTATGGCTGGAATCCAATCCCAGATGATGACCCCGATGAGTCGAAGAGTGTATGGGTGATGCGTTTGCAGATTAGTTGATTGACAGTGGAGGATCACTACCATGGCATTGCCAATCACCAATTCGGTATGGGTGCGCGACGAACTTTCGCGGCGCAAAGAGTTGTATCGCAGCCTTTTTGCCGGTGAACGTCTTGAGCATATCCCGGTTGACGTGCGCGTGACAGTGCCGTCGAGTTGCAGTATTCGCGAACAGTTTCAAGATGGCGACAAGCAACTGAGCGTTGCGCTGGCCAATGCACTTGCCATTTGGCAGTATGCGCCATCGAGTGACTGTATTCCCGCGATGCGCCCGGATGTCGGGTGTTCGTGCCTTGCCAGTGCGTTCGGCGCAGAGTACTACTGGGGTCACAGCACAGACCAGACGCCGGGGATACAAAACCGCATTTTGTCACTTGCTGACCTGCCGGAACAAGTGGCGCGCCTGTCGGTTCCCGATCCTGCGCGTGATGGCTGGCTGCCTGAAGGTATGCGCCGCATTCGGTTATTTGCCGAAGCGGGTGAAGGACTGATCCCTGTATCGCTGCTGGATGCGGCTGGCGGCGTTAATGTTGTTGCCGACCTGCTTGGGATGACTGAACTGATGCTGGCCTTCTACGAGCAACCGGATGCGCTGCACGTGCTGCTTGACAAGATTCAGCACTTGTACGCCGCTACGATCCGGGCTGGCATTAAGGCTGCGGGTGGGGAGGACAACATCACGACGACCGACTATGAAGATGTGTGGTTCCCCGAGGGCTGGAAGGGACACGTGAGTGATGATGTGTCGGCGGGATTCGGCCCTGCCACCTATGCCGAGTTTTCTGCGCCGTATCACGCGCGCATTTTCGCTGAGTTTGGCGCAGGCGGCTTGCACAACTGCGGGCCGAACCCGTGTCATGCCGCCTACGTGGCGCATCCGCTGTCGCCGCGCAGCCTTGATCTATCCGACACCTACAGCCACGGCGACCTGCCGAGACTGAAGAAATCGCTCAAGCATCGTGCGTTCATCTATCTCTTTTTTGATGGCGGACGATCGGCAGTCGATTGGTATCGCGAGGTGATGGAAGTCATGGCGCCGGATGTGATCGTCGTGCCGGTGATGACTGTGTCGCCTGCCGATGATCCTGAGGCCTTGTGCCGCGACCTGCAGCCAATTGCGACCGAATATGCAAAGCGCATGGAATGGGGCTGGGATATACCCAATTCCTAATCCCTGCGAAGGTTAACGCAATAAGAGTCGACCAACAGTGGCGCCTTCGCAGGGATGGCTAATGGCAAGCGCATCCTTGCGAAGGCGCGCCTGTTGGTAAGGTGTTGTGCGGGCAACCTTCGCAAGGAAGAACGGCATGCGCGAATCGGAGAGTGAATAACATGGATACAACGACAACGGTGTTAGTGGACAAACCGGGTGCGAATACGCAGTATGCGCATAACAATGGGCGATTGTGGTTTACACGCCTGTGTGGCCTCACGACGACCGATCTGACCGATGCCGGCGTGCTGCCCCGCATAGCGGGCGTGGCGCTGATTCAGGCGGATGGGCATCGCTACGAGGGTGCCGATTTGGTCATGCAATCGGTCGTCGAATCGCAGTCCGCGCTAACCTGCCAGTGGCGTGTTGGCGCGAGTGGATTACGGCTCACGAGTGAATGGTATTCTGATTCGGCAACTGGCATTGTAAGCCGGCGCGACACGATTGAGAATACGTCGTCGTCTGCCGTGACGCTCACGCGGTGTCTGGCGCGAGTGGCGTTATCGCGCGGCCATTACGAGTGCTACACCCAACGCAGCCGGTGGAGCCACGAAAATCAGGGCGGTTGGCAACCACTGATTCAAGGCATGTATATGCGCCACTCCTGGGGGCGCACGACGGAAGACGCGACCCCGTATCTGGCCATTCGTGCACTGCATGCCGACCACGGGCTGGCGCTGCACATCCTGCCCCGCGGCAACTGGACCATCCGCGTCAATCCGGTCGCTGAAGGCGGTGAGACGTCTTGTCCGGTCATCGAACTGGGGCTGGCCGACGAGAACCTGCACCGCATTTTGCAGCCCGGCGAGGCATTCGTGCTGCCTGAAATCCTGCTCCAACCATTGCCGCAAGGTGAACCGCATCTTGGCGCGCCTGCCTTGCATCGTTATCTGCTGGCGCACTATTTTGCCGACGCAAAACCCGCCGCCCCGATTGTCTATAACACCTGGTTCGAACAGTTCGACATCCTTGAACTCTCGCGGCTGCGCGCCCAGTTGGCGGCTGCGCGCGAGGTGGGGTGTGAGGTCTTTGTCATTGACGCTGGCTGGTACGGCGCGGGTGGGCCGAACTGGTTTGCGCAGGCCGGCGACTGGCGTGAAAAGACCATTGCCGCGTTTTATGGGCGCATGGCTGACTTTGCTGCTGAAGTGCGTGCTGCGGGGCTTGGTTTCGGCATCTGGATGGAGCCAGAACGCTTCGGCCCGGAAGCGCCAATCCGAACCGAGCATCCTGAGTGGTTTGTCTCTGCCGGCACATCGGCGCGCATCGACCTGACCCAACCGGCGGCGTATGAGTATCTGCGCAGTGAGATCGTGCGGCTTGTTGAAACCTACGACCTGGCGTGGATGAAACTCGACTTCAACTTCACACTTGATGCTGACGACTCGGGCGCAGAACTGGCCGATTACACGTCTGCCTGGTACCGCATGCTGGACAATATCCGCGCGACACATCCGCGCACGTTCTTCGAAGGGTGTGCCAGCGGCGCGATGCGCGGCGATCTGGCGACACTCTCGCACGTGGACGGCCACTTCCTGAGCGACACAGTGAATCCTACCGACGTTATTCGCATCTCGCAAGGCGCGTGGCTGCGGCTGCCGCCGGGCCGACTCACCCGCTGGGCTGTGCTTCGCTCAGCCGGGCAGGCGCTGCCGCGATACACCTTGTCCATCGCGGATTCCCCGGCCACGATCATCACGCCGCAAGGCGCGTTATGGGAACCATCAGAAACAATCGAACCAGCTTTTGCGCTGCTGGCCACCATGCCCGGCATGCTGGGATTCAGCGGTGATCTTGCCAGTCTACCGACCGTAGTGCTGGCGGTCTTGCGTGATCACATCGCGTTCTACAAGGAATGGCGGTCGTTCATCACCAGCTCCGTGGCGCACCTGTTGACCCCGCCCGAGTTGCTCACAAGTCGAACCGGCTGGGTGGGCATGCAGATGCAATCGTCGCAAGACACGACTAGCCTAGTGTTCGTCTATCGATTGGGCGTGACATCAGGCGCGCCGCGCTGGAAGCTGCGCGATCTCAATCCTGCCGGGTCGTATGAAGTGCGGCATGGTCTGGATACCAACGCTGCGTCGGTTGTGTTGTCGGGCGCTGAACTCATGACGTTGGGTGTCGACGCCGGCATCCCGACTGCCAGCGGGACGCGAAACTCCGCTGCGACGGTGCTTGTGGTGAAGCCGGTGGCCTGATATCTGAGTCACACTCACCTCAAGGAGGTCATCATGACTGCCACGCATCTTTCTTATCGGCAGTTATTACGCATGGTGCTGTCGCGCGCGGTTGCCGCCGTTGTCGTGACGATGGCCGTGTTTTTCATTCCGGCCGGGACGCTTGATTACTGGCAGGCGTGGGCCGTCTGTGGGGTGATCTTCATCCCGGTTGTGTTTGTGTTCGGGTACCTGTTGAAGCATGACCCGGCGTTGCTGGAACGGCGCATGCGTTATCGCGAGCCGCATAAACAGCAGCAGCGTATTGTGCGGCTGACTTATCCGTTCTTTATCATCACGTTCGTGCTGCCCGGGCTGGATCGACGTTTTGGCTGGTCGGGTATGCCGGTAGCAGTTGCGCTGGTTGCTGATGTCGTCATTGTGGCTGGTTATGGGCTGTTCATCCTCGTCCTGCGTGAAAATAGCTACCTGTCGCGCGTCATCGAGGTGGCGCAGGATCAGAAGGTGATCAGCACCGGTCCGTACGCCGTTGTCCGTCACCCGATGTATGTCGCGGCGCTATTGATGTATCTGGCGCTACCGTTGGCGCTGGGATCGTACTGGGCCGTCATCCCCGCTCTCGCTTTCGTGCCGCTGATCATTGCGCGCATCCTGAATGAGGAAATCGTGCTGGCGAGGGACTTGCCGGGATATATCGAATACACCCGGCGCGTCAAATACCGACTCATACCCACCATATGGTAGTAAAACGTGAAGCGTGAAGCGTAAAATGTAATCGGATATCGATACAAAAAAGCGCCTCCGCCCTATTGACAAGTAGGTGGGAAATCGTTTCACGCGTCTGCCGGCCCGATCTGCCAGCCTGTTGCTGTTGCCCATTCTTCCGCAGCGAGGTAGATCAGGTCAACTGCCGGGTCTTTGACGTCGGGGTAGTCGTCCGTGTTACGCAGGAATTCGGCCAGCCGCCGTTTGAGTTCGGCATAGGCTGCGGCCGTAGCCGGGTGTACGCGCAGGTAGTCGCGGAAAAGCAGTGGATAACGCTGGTTGGCGCGCCCCGCGATGCGCATGTGGGTATTGCTACGGCGGTGGCCGGGCGGCGGGCGGAAGAAGAATTTCTCCCACTGGATGCTTTCGTTTGGCGCGCCCGGTGGAACATGGTCGCTAAAATTGCCGTCGGTTCGGGTGTAGCCGATGCGGTTCATGGCTGCGACGACATTATCATCGAGTGATGCCACGGTGATCTGTACGTCGATGACGTCTTTTGCTGACAGGTTGGGGACGGATGTTGAACCGATATGATCGATGCGCAAGGCCAGTGGGCCGAGTGCAGCGCGGATGTCGGATGCGATGCGGATGAACTCCGCCGGCCAACCGGGATGATAAGTGACGATTTCAACCATGTTTGTACTCATCCCCAGATTAAAACAGAAACCGCGAAGCTTGCGGCGGTTCTTCTTTTCTGCGGGGCAGCACTATAATCCGCAACGCAGTTATGAACCTGAGTAATTATGCCAAAACCTCCTGCTCCCTTATTCCGCGATCCGATTTGTGACGGCGCGGCAGACCCGACCCTCATCTATAACCGTTTGGAAAAATCGTGGTGGATTGTCTACACCAACCGGCGTGCTAATGTGGAAGGACCGGGATTAGCATGGGTACACGGCACCGATATCGGTATCGCCAGCTCGCATGATGGCGGCGCGTCGTGGCTGTATCGCGGCATCCTCGAAGGGCTGCACTACGAGCCTGGTCGTAACTCGTACTGGGCGCCCGAGGTCATCTGGCACGATGGGCTATATCACATGTATGTCAGCTATGTGCCGGGTGTGCCGCACAACTGGTCTGGACCGCGCCATATTTTGCACTACACCAGCGCAAACCTGTGGCAATGGTCATTCCAATCATGCCTCCCTCTTTCATCCGACCGCGTGATCGATGCGTGTGTGTTCCGCCTGCCGAGCGGTGCGTGGCGCATGTGGTACAAGGATGAAGCTGATCGGTCGCACAGTTACACAGCTGATAGTGATGACCTGTATCACTGGCGCGTGCGCGGCGCGGTCATCAGTGACCGTCCGCATGAAGGCCCCAATGTGTTCGCATGGCGCGGATCGATCTGGATGATCACCGACACATGGCGCGGTTTTGGCGTGTATCGTTCCGACGATGCGGAGCACTGGGAGCAGCAGGACAACATCCTCGCGACCGGTGGCAATCGCCCCGATGATGGCGTGATGGGTAATCACGCTGATGTGCACGTTACGCAGGATGGCCAGCGCGCCTATATTTTCTACTTTACCCATCCCGGCCGCACGACAGGCCGACAGACTCCCGACGATGAAACCATGCCCTACGATGATCGGCGCACGTCATTGCAGGTCGCCGAACTGGATATCGTGAACGGGCAGTTGGTATGTGATCGCGACAAACCTTTCGACCTTGATCTCGGTTCCGCTATTTAGGTGTGATATATGCAAAATACGATGTCCTCAGCTCACTCACCAGAAGGTATTGCTTACTACAAAAAGTTACGCGAAGGGTTGGCATTTGGCGCTACTGGATTTGATTTTAAGGGATTGCGCGAGGGCATGGCGACCCGGCGTGAGCCAGATGATCCGACAATTCGCTGTCGCCGCGTAGATATTGCGGGTATTCCGGGCGAGTGGGTGGTTGCGCCGCGCGCCAATTCCGATGTTCGCATGCTTTATATTCACGGTGGCGGATTCATCTCCGGATCGAGTGAGTTCTACCTTGCCATGGCTGCGCATATTTCAGTTGCGGCATCATGTGCAGTGCTGCTGCCCGACTATCGTCTTGGGCCGGAACACCCGTTCCCAGCGGGATTGGAAGACTGCATTCGCGCGTTTGAGTGGATGCGCGCCATGGGTCCGGAAGGCCCATCGCGAACCGATGTAGTCTACATTGCGGGCGACTCGGCTGGTGGCGGGTTGACGCTTGCGACGCTACTGGCGCTGCGCGATCGGGGATTGCATCAACCACTTGGCGCGATCGGTATTTCCCCCTTCACCGATATGACGTTATCCAGCCCATCGATCCAGTCTGAAGGAGAGCGTGACCCGATCATGCACCCCAGCTCGTTGCCCGAGTTCGTCAATCGCTATGTGTCGCCGGACCAAGCGCGTAACCCTCTCGCATCCCCCGTGTTTGCCGACTACAACGGCTTGCCACCACTGCTGATCCAGGTAGGCGAATACGAGATCATCCGCGATGATAGCGTCCGGGTGGCTGAGAAAGCGCGCGCTGCCGGTGTCGACGTCGAACTTGAAATCTGGCCGGGCATGTTCCATGTCTTCCAGTCGCATGACCCGTTGCTCCCCGAAGGCGTCGAAGCGATCTCGCACATCGCGGGATTCATGCGGTCGTGCATGGCGGAGTGAACTGTAAAACGTAAAGAAGAATAATCCTGTTTCACTCGTCGCATCGGAGGTTTGCATCTGCTATGTAGCAGCAGATGCAGCATTTCAGCCAGGACGCTTGGCTACCAGCACATTTTCTTCTTGCGTTTCACGTTTTAGTCTTCACGCGAAACCGTGTCAGCCGTTCTTCGTCCCAGTCGATCCCAAAACCGGGTGCATCTGTCAGGCGCCACATGCCGTTGGTGATGACGGGTTGTGTCGCGCGCATCTGCCAGAATCCGACGGTGTCGGCCTCGAATGGCGATTCCTCGGTCATCCAACCGCCCAAGGCACCGAGTAATGGCGCGTGGATGTCAGGGAAGTAGTGCGGGAAGATGGGCGTGCGGTGTTCAAGTGCACGTCCGACGCCTTGAATATAGCCCGTGACGCCTAACTGGTGCGTGGCATCGGGGCGCAGGATGTCAATGCCAGCGCTCAACTGCTGCACTGCATCGGGCGACGATAACACTTCGCCAAACGCGATGGGAATGTCAGAGCTGCGAGACATTTCCATCGCCTGTTGCCACTCGACTCCGGGAAATGGATCCTCAAGGAAGGCAGGGGCGAACCGTTCGACGCTGCGCCATGCTGTAGCAGCTTGCTTTGGCGTGTCGAAAACGGCGTTGGCGTCCAGGCCGATCACGGCTTTATCACCAGCAATCTCGCGCAACGCTGCCACACGCTGGATGTCGAGGGCTTTATCGGCGCCGAAAGGCATCTTGAAACGAGTGTAGCCAGCTTTTACCAGCGCCTCGGCTTCGGCGCGCAGCACGCTCAGTTGATCGCCCTGCCGGTAATAGCCCATGATCGCGGCGCACGGCACGTCTTGCTGACGCCCGCCCAGCAATCGCCACAGAGGTACGCCCAGCACGCGCGTCATGACATCCCATAGCGCAATGTCGACAACAGCTAATGCGCGGGCGAATAAACCAGTGTCGCCGACCATGCGAGTCGTGTCTCGTGCGGATTGCCATATGGCGCGGATATCGCCTATGGTGCGGTTTTTGAGCAATGGTGCAATCTGGCGATCCACCACGGTTTCGATGCTGGCGCCGCGCGTCAGGCCGAAACCGGTGCCGGTTTGCCCACCGGCGGTGACACGGGCGAAAATGAACTCGCGCGCCGTGATCAAGGAGCCAATCGCGTAGATTGGCTGCGTCAGGGGTACGGAAACGCGAAAGGCGTCGATGGAATCGATCGGCGTAGACAGTATGGCAGGATGGTTCATGACGTTGGACTTGGAAATAAGGGGGTTAGCTTGTTTGCAGAACGACGCTGCCATCCGGGTTGATGCGCTCCACGGTATGCGCAGGGTCGATGGTGAATAGGACGACGGACAACTGACTGTTGAGTGACTCGCCTGCACCGAGGCTGAGTTGCGAGCCCGTTTCGTTAATGACGCGTTGCAGCCCATAGCCCGGGATACTGCTCCATGGCTCAACGGCCATCGTGTAGGTTCGGCTATAGAACGGGTAACCGCTGCCGCTGTGCATCTCCTGCCACAGCCAGCAATATGGGTACGTGGCATGTGACCACGCCATGCCGGCGCCAAGCCCGATGACAGGATTAATGATGGCGAACCACGGCGGGCCGTCAAAGTCGCTCAGATAGGCGTACACGCCCCGCGGTTCGTTCCGGCCTGGGACGATCTGCATATCGATCCGACCTGACTGGCCATCGACATACGGCCACGCGTAGGTGGCGCCGGGGCACAGCACATTGCCGGGGGCGTCGTAGTCTGCGTCGGCGATGAGGGTGCGCGCATTGCAGAGAAGACGCGCATGTTCTGAGACGAGCGGCGCGCCGAATGCAGGGTGGTGTCCCCACATGAACTCCATCGGTTCGCTTGCCTGGTTGATGACCTTTTCAGCGAGGCGCAGACAGGCGGCATCAGCATCGAGACGCATGCGCCGCTCGATGCGAAAAGGACTGCGATACAGTTGTGCGCTGAACAGGACTTCGACAACGGCACCATCATCGCGCAGGACTTCAAAGCGCCAGGGCAGCATGGTGGATTCCCCATGAAAGCTCAACTCCAGGCCTTTATACATGCACGGGTTGCCGCCATTGGGAAGAATCTCCTGCCAGCCGCCCTCGTACTGCTCCATCCATGCAACTTCGCTGTCCGGGCTTAGCCGCCCTGTGTTGGGCGCGCGCAAACCATGGGCGTTTTTCCACAAAAGATCGATCCCGCTGGCACGATCGATGATGGCGTAGATGTCTGCGCCTTTATCCGGCAGCACGAGCACATCCATCAGCGGGTTGCGTAAGCGAACGCAACGCACCGAATCAGCGAGTGTGATTACATCGACCTTACAGCGTGGAATAATCATTTGAGTGTGCTCCAGTTTCCCACACAACCTGCTCTTTGTAACGCTCCAATAGAAGCTCAATCACCGTTGCGTGCGACCAGTTGTAATCCGGGAATCCGATGCGATGGCGCTCGTTCCAACCTTCACCGCTGGCCGAAGCGTAGTTCTCGTGAAACCACGGCGTGCGCTGCAGCATTGCCAGCAGACGATCGGCTGTCAACTCGGCTTCGGCATGATAGCCAGTTTTCCAAAGCGTCTGGATCATCCAATACACCACGTGCGGCCAGATGCGCCCGCGCCAGTACCCCTCAGGGTCATATTGCGGGTGGTCGTAGGAGACGCTGGGAAAGGGCAGCGCGCGGAAAAACTCATCCGGGTTCAACATATGGTCTTCAACGATGCGCTTCACTTCGGATGCAGGCAATGGCACGCCTGCCCATAACGGTAGGAACATGTTCGGGTTTTTCACGCCGCTGAACTTGTCGTGGGTGCCTTCGTGCACGTCGAAGAACATGGCATCGTCGGGGAAGTACATGGTATCGACGATGCGTTGCGCAAGATCAGTTGCCTTGGTGCACCACTGTGCAGCCTCGTTGCTCAGATTCAATTCCTCGGCCATGTGGGCAAGGCAGCGCATTTCGACGACGAAGAACGCGTTGAGATCGGGTGATTCGATGCCCGAAACAGGCTCGTTGCCTTGCGGGCGGTGATAGACCGGATCAAAACGCGGGTCGTTGTCGCCGATTTGACCTGCGTTGTAGAACTGCGCCAGCCCACGCGCTGAACTGTGATAGTGGAACCAGAAATGGCAGTAGCCGGCCAGGCCGGGATAGACCTGCGCCAACCATGCCTTGTCATGGCAGCGCTGGTAGATTGACCATGCCGCCCAACTCATAATCGGCGCCTGGCCTTCGCCGGCGCGATGGGTGTCGCACAGCGTGCCGGGTAATCCACCGCGTGGGCTTGCATTGTCCACAAAGCAACGGATCGCTTCCTGGCACTCGACGGGATCGAATTCGCGCGCACCGACGCAGCTGAATGAAGTATCCCAAAAGAAGGCGATCGCCAGAAGATCCTTGGTTGTCCACGGGATGCGGCTGTCACCGCAATAGCCGCCTTCGCCTTGAATGAACAGGCTGTTCAGGCCAAGGATAGCGTGTGCATACATGCGTTCATACGTGGCATTGCTTGCATAACGGGCAGGCAACATAGGTGCTTTGCGCAGCAAATCGCGCGTGCGCCGCGTTTCATCCGCCGGCGTCCACGCCTGTGACACTTTACGCACGCACTCGCGGTATGGTTCGCGCGCGCGCCCGCGATTCAGGCCAAATCCCATGCAGATGGTGACCTGCGCACTGCCGTTGGCGTCCAGTTCAATCGAACGCGATGACAGGTCGCTCAAACACACCAGCTCCATCGTCGTCTGCGGCATTCCGGCGACGAAACCCCTGACCCATTCCACATTGCGCCCATGCTCCATGTGCTGAAATAGGGTAGACCACGAACCAGGAGGTTCGCCATCAATACTCACGCAATACCCGGCCCCTTCGGCGAAAAATCCCCCTGCTTCGCCCAGCGGAAACGCTTCGGTCCAGGTCGGCGATTCGCCTTTGCCGGGGTAATCGAAGGACAGCGTCAGTTGGCGTCGATGAGCGGCCAGGTTGTGCATCTCGAACTGAACTGCCAGCGCGTTACGGGTCGGCCATGCCGCCGAAGCCGTTAAAGTCAAGTCGCTGCCTTGATCAACCTCGATTACCTGATCAGGACGGTATGTGCGCGATGCAAGCTGCAGTGGCAACGCTCGCCCATCCTCGTGGACGTGCCATGCCAGCAGGTTGCTCGTGATCTCCGTACCGCCCCAGCCGACCAGCGCTTCGAGCCGCTGCAACCCCATGGCTTGCGCGTCGGCCCAGGCCAGAACCAGGAACGAGTGCCTATCGCTCCAACCTGCAGAAGGGTGGGTGTAGGGAATGAGATGATCGAGGTTGACGGTATCTGCCCATGTCAAGGTGGGTGCGCATGTATCAGGTTGTATGGCGGCCTCCTGTCGGAATGCTGCGGTCCATCAGGCTGCACCAAGTTCACGCGCCAGCGCCTGAATATCTTCCCAGGTGCGTTCGGGTATCTGGATGCCGTGCTCAAGCCGGTACGCGCGCGTCGCGTACTCTGGATCGCCGGGCATCAGCACCGCGTCGACACCGGGTTTCGGCGGGGAGGCTTTGATTGCGCCGTACATCTGCTCCACCTGCTCTATGTAATGATCCAAAGGGGTAAAAGCGTCAACCTTCATCGCCATCATGAGCGTGCCATTGCGTCCACCAAAGCCTGGATCCAATGCGGTTCCTCTACCGGACAAGGCGCCACCGATCAATTCGCACATCAAGCTGAGGCCGTAACCTTTGTGCAGGCCAAAGGGCAACAGCGCGCCGCCGCCGAAATAATCATTCGGGTCTACGGAAGCGTTGCCATCCTTATCGATGATGTTACCGGGGGGCACTTCCACACCCTTGTCGCGCGCAACCATCACCTTACCTTCGGCAATCCCGGACGTGGCAAAATCAAGCAGAATGGGATTTTGTCCCGGCGCGCGTGGCACCGAGTAGGCCATCGGATTGGTGCCCATCATGCGCGCTTTTCCGCCAAACGGCGCCACACCGGGGCCGATGTTCGCCATCGCCATACCGATGCAACCAGCCCGTGCCATCGTTTCGGTGTATGCTCCCAGCCGACCGAGGTGGCTGCCGTTGGTGATGGTCACCGCGCCAATGCCGAATTGTTCGGCCAGTTCAATGGCCGTTGTGGCTGCAAGTTGAGCGGCAGGCTGCCCCCAGCCACTTTGGCCATCGACGATCGCCATGGCGCCGAAGCGATGTGCGATCACGGCGCGCGCAGCGGGCTTGATATGCCCTGCGCGCACCCAGCCGATGTAGGGGATGAGGCGCAGGATGCCGTGCGAATCATGCCCCAGCAGGTTCGACTGAACGAGCGAATGAACGACCAGTTGGGCGAGATCGGCGGGCGAGTCGGCGTGTTCCAGGACGGCGCAACCGATTTGTTCGAGTTGTTCGGGCGTAAAAGTAAGCATGTGATTCAGTCTATGTGTGATCAGGCCAGGATGCGGTCAACGTCGATTTTGCCCGCGCTGATGGCGTCGCGGAACACGGCGATAGTCTGGCGCACGCCTTCCTCAAGCGGTGTCCAGTGCAGCGAACCCACGGCGTCCTCCAGCGGTTGACCGTCGACATGCGGCGGCGTGGCCAGTGGAACGGGATTGAAGGTAATGCGGCCGGCCATCTCGGGCAGGACAGCCTCGATGGCCTTGACGGTGTCAGCGATAGATGACTCGAACCCGCCGAGGTTATAGACTGTCGCGCCATCCGCGCCTGCGCGGGCAGCCTGAATAAACGCGCGCGCGGTGTCGTCAGCATACTGGAACACAATTGAGCCGCCATACGAGATGCGATACGACCGACCGGCTGCTGCTGCCAGCATGCCCTTCGTCGGCGTGGATGACATGCCCTGATCGCGGCCGGGGCCATAGATCACATAGGGCCGCACACCAATGCTGCGCACGCCCGACTCCAGCCAGTAGATGTGCGCCGTGCCCTCATTGGCCTGTTTGAAGACGCCGTACAGATTCAGCGGGTAGAGCGTTGAATCGTGACGCAGTTCGCCGCCGGGATACATGTCCGGACCGCCATAAACACCGACCGAGGAGGCGTAGGCGAAACCCGTAATCTGCTCCTTGTGACGCTTAACGGTTTCGAACACCACGGTCGTGCCGACCACGTTGACCTTCGCGCCCAGGATGGGGTTGGCGCGCACAAAGGGCACCTGCAACGCGGCCAGATGGATGATAGAAGTGATGCCATTGTCACTCACCGCATGCTCCAAACCATCGGCGTCGGTGATGTCGCCCGCGATGAAGTTCACTTTCGCCAGCGCGGCTTCACTCATGATCAAGCGCAGGCGGTGCGGATCACCGGGCAGATCGTACGTCCACACCTGCGCGCCGTCGTCAATCAAACGTTTTACTGTCCACGCGCCGATGCAACCCAGCGCACCAGTGACCAAATACCGTTCAGCCATACTCTATCCTCCGATTAAGGTGTTATCTTTTTAGTCGCAGTCCAAGTCGCGTTTGTCGTGCCAATACACTGCGGGGTACTTGACATGTCCCATGACGTCATTGCTATTGTGCCCGCAGCATTGGTCTCCGAAGTCAATGTGCCAGAGACGACATACGAGAATGTTGCCGAATAACCATAGTACATGAACGAGCGTCCGTTGATGGGTAACGCGGGATAGACCTGTCGGTCCAGGGCATAGGTGCAACCCGCGTTGTAGAAATTGAGAATGAGTCGATCCACACTGTTCTGAGAGATATTCAGACTGATGGGACGGCTCTGTGTGGAAACCCCACTCCAGCTTCCATCGTAGAGCAGTGTAAAACTAATGCTTTGTACCAGACTCCACGCTCCGGTTTCATCAACATTGCCGGCGTTGACGCGATAGTAATAGGCGCCGGCAGACTTGTTCTGTGTTGACCACGAATGGTTTGCGCCGGAATAAACGGTAACGGCATCCGTCAATGCTGGGTTAGTGCTTTCCTGCAAGGTGTAAAACTGCGCTAACGGCACAGTCGTCCACGACACTGTATAAGCGCCATTGGCATACGGATCGTCAATGGCATTGAGAATGGGCGCATCAGGTATGGGTGGATCATGGCTGAGTATGATGGGAAGATACCGTCGCGCGCGGTTCACGTGCAGCGGCAGGATTGACGTATTTGATGCAGGCTGAAGGTCAACTGCGTTTGAACTGGCGACTATTTCATTGACGGCAGTCGTGGCAGGCCCGGGCAGAATTACCAACGATATCGTAACCGCTCCACCTGTCGTCAAAATCCCAACCGTGCAGGTTACTGTGAAACTGACTTGTCCACAGTTGGTTGATCCAGTGCCATTCAACAGAATTGTCAGTAGAGAAGCATCGTCGGCAATAGGAAGCGTGTCCGTCAAACGCACACCGGTGGCATCAGCCGGGCCGGCATTGCTGACAACGATGGTGTAAGTCAAAGGTCGCGTCACAGATGCGGGTAGCGGCTCAGCCTGCTGGGTGACGGATAGATTGGCAACCGATAGAACATGGATCAAGGTCGTCGTTATGATCGTTCCAAAGGTGTTTGTTACGCGCAAAGTCGCAGTATATAGACCGGGTGCGTTATAGGTATGACTGAGAGCAAGCCCGTTGGTGATGGTGCCATCGCCGAAGTCCCATGTCGAGGTAACAGGCAGCGTAGCGCTTGATACGGTGGGCGTAAGGTAAACAGGATAGGTCATCAGCGCAGGATGGGAGGTTGTTAGTGTCAGGTCCACTCCGACTGGATTGTGACTCACGTAAACAGTCTGTGTAATGTACAACCCGCAGACAGACATGGTAACCACTTTTGACCCAATTACAGCATAAGTGTGCGTCACAGTATTACCCGCAAGTACCGACGTCTCAGCACCGAAATTCCACGTCTTCGTGAATTGATCGGATGCGCCGGCTGTCGTGCCGGTCAACACCAGTGCTTTGTTGATGAGCACAACAGGGGATTGCGAAGTTATAGTTCCTGATGTCGGTACGTATTGCAAACCAATCGCATCGATGACGATATTATTGCCAAAGTCACTCACCCCGAGGAAACCTATGCGGAGGCCGGATTGCCCTGCATGTCCTGGCATGTCCACGGTGTGCAGCGACCAATGGCTGGGCGTCCTGCCGTCGTAACGGGTAAAGAGCGCGCCGGGAATGTCTGCATACGTGCCTCCGCCATCGGTTGACAGTTGTATCTGTAGTCGATCGGCTTGAGTGTTTGCGCTAACATCTGAATCGTGATACATCCAGAAAGTAAGACGCGGTGTATAGTCCTGCGGGAAGTTCAAGAGGCGCGTCGAGAGCCGCGCCGCATCCCCACTTGGGGCGGAGTAGGCATTAAAACGTGCTGCCGCATTGCCGTCGAAGTAGGGAGCAGAGGGGTGGCTGATAGTTCCCGATATACCAAGGCTCCAGAACGCCGATGTCCCTGTGACAGGAGCACTTGTCCAGCCGGGCGGCGGGAAAGTCGGCGTGTAAGCGTAACTCGTCCACTCGAAACCTTCGATTGGACCGGCATGTACAGTGATGGGTGTGGCCAATGCTGGATATGAAATGACAGACGTGTTGGTGATCGGCCACTGGCATGTAGTTACTGTGACGGGCATGGTGATCATCGCTGAAGTCCCGGGCAGAATGGCACCCGTCCAACTCATGGTGGTGGTTGAATAAGAGAGTGTGCCTTGCGTCGCGACAATCCCATACGGTAATAGCGCCAAATCGAACGGCAATTGATCGACAGCGGAAACATTGAACGCTTTATCACTACCGCTGTTGCTGATTATGACGCTGAAGGTGATGACGTCGCCAGGAGCGAAGAGAGTGTCGGCGAGATACTGACTCGATCCACTGAGTGTGATATTTGTGGGTGCGGCAGGGGCCAACGCGACTTGGCTATTTGGCGCAACAGTCTGCGTGGCGTTTGCTAAAGCAACTGAGACCACAAGGCTCATGGCTGCCAGACCGACT
>CAIQQO010000268.1 GCA_903873965.1 uncultured bacterium | reverse complement strand
TGTTAATCGCAGGTGGGCACGCGCAAAGTCGGCGTGTAATGTGTAGTACAACAATTCCCATGGGCACACCTTGCCCATGACGGCCATGACCAGATGCCCTCCCTTGCTCAAGTGTTTTGCACAATCCTCCGCGAGACTGGCGAGGTTGGCCAGGCAGTTCAATGCGCCCATGTTGGAGTAAATCAAGTCGAAATCCCCATTACCGAGGTTTTTGTGTCGTCCAATGTCTTGTATCCCCATGTGTAATGTGAGAATCCGGGAGCTGGCTTCCGAGTTGGCTGCTAGCAAGCGGGTTTGTTCCAGCATGGCTTGTGAAGCATCGATGGCCGTAACGGTATAGCCTTGATGCGCGAAATGAACCGCATCAATTCCAGTACCGCACCCCAGATCGAGTAGCCGCGCACCCGGAGCCGCCAGTGTAGAAACACGGCTCCATAAATGCGAGCGCATGTGCTGAACTAGCTCATTATTACCAGCAGGTCCGTTGTAGGTTGGGGCGACAGAATCAAAGGCCGCAGCACTTTCGGAGTAGCGTTGCTCAGTCAGGGTGGCTCTGCATCCTGTTGATGCCTCTGGGATGGCATTGGCTTTATACATCGTTAGCCCTTGGTTTTGCCAGATGCTGCAGCTTTAATCGAGCAAATGGAAGTCTGAAAGCATGATATCCGGAAGCGGCGAGTGAGTGCAGGTGGCTTACCTTAATCTGACGATCGCGTTGCCCACCATGTCCAGTTAGTCGGGCAAAATGCCGACGCGCGCGGAACTCGTGATGCAATACAACATGTAACTGGCGATAAAAGGCCGTTCCGTAAGCACCATCGTATAACATCGCAAGATCATTCGAATCCTGCCAGTTCTGTTTGCTTCCCATCCTGCTGCGCACTGCGTTGTAGAACCGCGTGCCTGGCATCGGATAAGACACAGAGATGCCAATGTCATCCGGCATGCATTCGCGCACCATTTGCAGGGTTAGTTCAATATCTTTGTGCGTCTCTCCGGGGTACCCGAATTGAATGAAAAAGCCCACTTCAATTCCGGCGTCATGCAGCATGCGACAGGCTGCATGTATCTGACTCACAGCAGTGCCTTTCTCCATCGCATCAAGCACTTTCTGCGAACCGGACTCTGCGCCCAGCCACACAGTGCGACAGCCTGACCGATTCAGTCTTTCGACTTCACCGGCGCGCGTTAACAGGTCGGCGCGACTCAGGCACTTGTAGGGCAAGCGGGCATTAGGCAAGTGTTCAATACATTCCGCAAAGTCTTCAAGCCAACCCGGCTTCAATCCAAAGATGTCATCCATAAATGTGATGCGATCAGGATGGTATGTTTCTGCCAGCCATTGCAGTTCTGCGGCGACGTTGCCTGCCGATCGGCTGTTATAGCGCTGTCCCCAGATGGGCTTCGCACACCAGTTGCAGTGATACGGGCATCCGCGTGTACTGACCACATTCATGGAGAAAAATCCATGCCGTGTCATCCACAACTTGCGATAGCGTTCAACATTGATCAGATCCCATGCAGGGAATGGTAGAGAATCAAGATCGCGGATATCGGCGCGCCGTTTGTTGTACGTGGGTTCGGATGCGCCAGTGCACACAAAAACAAGACTCTGAATTTGTTCCAGCGATTTTGCCGATTTGCCCGTCAGACTGTCGAGTAATTCGAGCAGCGTGTATTCACCTTCGCCCTGCAATACGAAATGTGCATAGGCTCCGTGATGGATGTACTCGGCGCTGTGGTCGGTGGCATCGGCGCCGCACACGATCACGGTACATCCATGACGGCGCGCTTGCTCAATCATCGTGAAGGCCGCCTCGCGCATACGCAGCAAACACATCTTGGAAAGGTAGTTGAAATTGTCTTCGTACAACACGGCAAAGCGCGGCTGATGACGTTCGAGCGCGTCTTCCCATTCCTGCTCCGAAGTGGCCAGCATCGCATCAAAAAGCGCAATGTCGTAGCCTTGCTGCCGAAGTAATGAAGCGGCATACAGTGCGCCTAGTGGTGGATAGGGCTGCATGGCGGCCCACAACTTGGCGTCGAACTTGAGGTAGTATGACTGGCCGATCAGGATTTCACTCATGATTCAGACTGCCATTTCCTCAGCGCGCTCGCGTAGCCGTCCCGGCGAGGTTAGTGGAAAATGCGGGAACGGTGCCTTTGCCCTGAATACGTCCGGATGCAGTGGGTGTGGTGACTCGGCACGACCGGGATCGGTAGAATTGTTAAGGGGCACGGATAACTCTGGTTCGATTTCGCCCAGGCGGCGTGATAGCGATGTTAGCGTACGCGTCATGTGCTTATGGAAATGCCCCTTACAACATTCAGGGCTAAAGCTGCATTCTGCATTCTGTGCATGATGGCGAGTGAACTTCCGCAGTTTCCGGTTCATCTCCCATTGTTCCAGCCACGCGCCCGGGGCTGCCTGTAGTACTCCCTCGATCATTCGTTTAACCAAGCCGGCATAATTGCGCTTCGTGGGCACGATACCGTGCCAATGACAGCTGCGAAACCACTTCTCGGCCAATGGTGGAGATCCTGTCGCATTAGGCAGAAACTGCTGTATCCACTCATTGACAGTCTGCATACGATGGTAGACAGACATACCGTATAGCGGGACCATCTGTGTGAATTCGTGCGCTGTATAAAAATTCTGCTCTTTGAGTAGGAGACTGGTCTCGCTCAGCAAGTAATTGGGACAGATGGTGTCGCCTTGCAATGCAGCTACTTTAGTGAGAGCGATGATGGCAGCTCTGCACAGCCACAACCTCCCTGGCCTCGTCACGATGAGATAGTCGATATCGGCTTTCGGGTCAATGTTGCCGACAGCCAGCGAGCCGGTGACGGCTACCATACGCACAAAAGGTAACAAACCGATCAGGTGTGCATACCGTAATGCTTTTACCCACAGCACCTTCGCGTTGGCTTCTCTGCGCCGACGAATTGCGCCGACCCATTCGCGACCTGGCAATGTATACCAAATCGCCCCATCATCGCCCGATGAACTACATGACAGAGTCTGGTCGACTGAGCACATGGATTTCAGAGCATGCGAGACTTGATCGTGTGTCGCGGTTATACCCCATAGATAGCGATGGATTTCACCGGCTTCCATTGGGTAATCGAATAAATCCGCATAGGCTACGGTCTGCCTGATGGCCTTGTCGATTGATGTCATAATCATTACTGTGTGATCAGGATTTCCATATTCCGGTAATCAAATAACGTCCCAAAAGACCGTTTTGGTTCTCAGCGATCGTTGGGACAACACATGGATTGGATGCCGAGTCAACGACAGAATTGAAACGCGAAAAAAAACGACATCAGGCGGATCCGCATCCGCGGCTGTGGAGAGAAAATGAGGAACTCACTATTACTCTTGACTCCTGCATCATGGTGGGCAGCGCGCTGGCGCGAAGCGCTACCCGCAGGCAATGGCTCTATTGGCGCGGCCGTTTATGGCGCTATACGTGATGAGACGATCATGCTGACGCATGAGGATTTGTGGTGCAAGCAAATCCGACAGGAATTACCTGACGTGAGTACTCACCTGCCTGAAGTGCGTCGGTTACTGCTGGAAAGGCGCGTTGAAGAGGCAGAGCCGATATTGAGTAACGCGATCAAGTCAACTGGTTACCAAGGTGGTTGTGCGTTTCCCGTTCCACTGGGTGATATCCGGATCACCATGCCGTGCCAGCATCCTTTTAAGGTATACAGGCGTACGCTGGATATGGAGCGTGGTGAGATTAAGGTGGCCTGGAACGATGGTGATACGCGTTACGAACGTAGTCTGTTCGTGTCTCGCGCCGATGACCTGGTGATGTGTGCTATCGAGCAGCAAGGGCCGGCGCTGATCAACGCGACAATTGGCCTCGATCTGCATGATCGTTCGGATGCGTTGAAGGCATTTGGCTGGCCAGTGGCCGCATTGCCTCAAGACGTCGACATAGTCGCTGATGATGCCGGCTATATTTGTTATGCTGCACGCAATGATGACGGAGCCGACTTTGGGGCTGTGGCGCATGTTGTGTGTCAGGGCGGTGAGGTGCAGATTGCAGGCGCAGGAATTCACATCATCAACGCTAATCGAGTCACCATCTATGTGGCCGTGTTCGTTAAGGAAGAGCGTCAGCGGGCATGGGAACGGTTGCGCGCGCAACTGGCTCAGGAAATTCGTTCATACGATGTACTACTGCAGCGGCACATGGCATTACATAGTGCACTGTTTAACGCTGTCACGTTCGATCTTAGCGCGGATGAATCTGAGCATATGGATGAACCGTACGCCCTATCAAATGAATGCCTGCTACTGCAGGCATATCAAGGTCAGGCACCACGCGCGTTGATTGAAAAAATGTGGTCGTATGGCCGCTATCTGCTGATATCAAGTTCGCGCGAGGGTGGGCATCCATGCCCGTTGCAGGGGCTGTGGTGCGGTGAATATGAAGGGTACTGGACGTTCAACATGGCGAATGAGAACATCCAGATGATCTATTGGCAGGCTTTATCCGGTAATATGCCAGAACTGCTATTGGCGATGTTTGATTATTACGAGCGCTACCTCGATGACTTGAGAATGAACGCGCGAAATCTCTATGGCTGTCGCGGCATTTACATCTGCGCCGTCAGCGCGCCAGGCACAGGATTGCTGCAAGATCTGCAGCCGCACATTCTGCACTGGACAGGGGCGGCCGGCTGGGTGGCGCAGCACTATTATGATTACTATTTGTTTACGCAGGACAAAGCATTCCTGCGAGATCGCGCCATGCCGTTTCTGCGCGAAACGGCGCTATTCTATGAAGATTTTTTCATCATTGGACCGGACGGTTACTATGTTAGCCTGCCGTCTCAGTCGCCTGAAAACACGCCGGGCAACTATCTCAAGCCTGGTCAGCGCGACGGCATCAAGACCGCGATCAATGCCACGCTTGATTTTGCGATCGCGAAGGAAGTCCTCACGCATTTGATCGAAGGTGCGTCCATCACTGGTCAGTACACAGACGAATTAGGCAAGTGGCAAGGCATGCTGGCGCGTATCCCGCCCTATCAGATCAATGCCGACGGCGCCATCAAAGAATGGATGCACCCGTTCTTCGAAGACAACTATTACCATCGTCATCAGTCTCACCTTTATCCTGTATTTCCAGGGCTTGAAGTGACAGAGGAAAGTGATCCGGAGCTGCTTAAGGCGTTTGAAATGGCCGTCAAGAAGCGCCTGATCATTGGCTTGAAAGAGCAGACTTCGTGGTCGCTTTCGCACATGGCCAACATCTATGCCCGCCTTGGCGAGGGCGACCTTGCGCTAGAGTGCCTCGATATCCTGAGCCGTGGATCGTTGATGAATAATTTCTTTACTGTCCACAATGATTGGCGCGGCATGGGGCTGAATTACGATTTCAGCAGCGCGCCATTTCAGATTGATGCCAATATGGGCTGGACGGCTGCTATACAGGAGATGCTGTTATTCACACAACCGGGATGGATTAAGCTGTTACCGGGATTGCCGACGCGAACTGAATGGTCACGCGGCAGCGTGAAGGGGTTACTTGGTCGCGGTGGTATTGAGGTTGATCTGCTATGGGATTTTTCGGTTGGGACTATGAAGGTTGTGTTGCACTCATGCGAGAATCAGACGGTGAAACTCAAAGCGCCCCGAAGCATTCAGTCGGCGCGTGTGAATCAACAACCGACCACGCTTGAGGCCGCGCAATCTGTTGTCGAAGTGTGTTTGTGCAAGGGCCAACCCTGCACAATTGATATGGAGTTTCATCATTAGGAGGTCGTCATGCGCCTGACTCACTGTCGTCCTGAACAACTGCAGGATGCTGTTCGCCGTCATGTTCCGGCACTGATACCGGCTGGCGTAGTGGAGTACCATGGCCCGCATCTGCCCATCGGTACGGATTTTCTCATTGCCAATGCGATTGCTGAGGAAGTGGAACGTCGCACCGAGTGTATCCTGTGGCCGCCCTTGTCTTTGGGTCCCACCATGTCGTGGGCAGCAGGACCGGCAGAAGGTGAAATCGATTTTGAACCGGAGCCGTTTTTTCAATATGCGCGCGAAGTGCTCAAGCACACGGTTGCGTTGGGATTTCGCCGTATCTATGTGATGCAACACCATCAGGGTCCGGAGGGCTTACAGGTGTTGTGTTTGAAACGCGCAGCGATGGAAGTCGTGCGCAATCTTACCTCGGGCTGGGGTGCAGAGTGGGGACGTGGACCAACCCGTGATTTGCCTGTTCCAGATATCTTCGGCATGATTCAGATTGGGGCATTGGATACCTATTCGGTTTACCCAAGCCTTGGCTCTGAGCGGGTACCTATCGGTCACGCCGGTAAAGGCGAAACGCAATTGATCATGGCATCGTATCCGGATACCGTGCGGATGGAAGCACTTGACTCGCTTTCCGTACTGCCTGAATGGCTACTCGATGCCACTCAGGCGACACCGGCTGAGGGCAAACGGTGGCTGCAGTTTTGCATCGATGGGTGGGTCAGCGAACTTGAGAAGAAACGTTGACCGGATGCGGCGACCGAAGCGTTGGCATCCATACGATTTCGGCAGTCAACATGACCAGCACAAGCCAAACAACGTCCGCCAGCACTAAATGCAGCACTTGCATCCACAGTGGCGCCAGTAACAGGACATTGACCACACCGGCGCCAAGCTGAGTAATCACAAGCGCGATCAGTATGTAGGTTAATCGAATCGTTGGTCGTGTGGCGTGTGCATTGCGCACTACTTGACTTAGCAGCAGGAGATAAGCTGATGCTAACACTGCGATAAAAGGATGAATTACGCGTAATCGCACAATGAAACTGGCTGCGGGGTCAAGGTCGATGTTCAATCCGGCTGCGAGCGATTGTGCCGGGAAGAGCGTATCGCCAAGCGCAGTAACTGCGCCTGCAGCACAAAGCAACGCTGTGACTATTAGTCCAATGAACAGGAGTACGGATAATCCCACCGGGATGGCGAGTCGTTGGCGCGGAGACGTGAGTGCCGCATGGTCTTCCGAGGCGATGGCTGACGCAGTATCTGCCAAATCGTTGCGTGTATGCTCGGTGTCCGAGCAGAAACGTGCAGTCAATCCCAACATGGTGAGTAACAACAGTGTATTCACCAGATGCAGCGCTACCATTACTGCGCGCAGCACGGAGGCGTTCTGCGCCACCAGTTCGAGTCGTACGAGTAGCGCGCCCAGAAAGCCTTCAAGTACGATGAAGATGATCGACCCAATCGCTGGCTTTCGAGCGACACGCGCGCGCGAATCGCAAAAAACAGCGACAACAAGAATAATCACGAGTATCCCTGCCAGAGCGCTGCTGATTCTGTGGCTGAACTCAATCATCGTCTCGATGCCAATGGGAAGCAAGTCCGCCTGTGCCAGCCCCGGGATCAACGCACCATTGCATTGTGGCCAGTGACTGCCGCACCCAGCGCCGGAACCCGTCGCGCGAACCATGGCGCCCCATGCAATCACCAAAATGTTGAACACAGTCACGAACCATGCGAATTTGGACAGCTTTCTTGAAATTACCACGTCAGACATTAATAATGATCATACCCCTCCTGAGGTTCCTTGGACAAAGGTCAACCTTGTCCCGTCATTCACGGTAAGCGTTAAGTAACGGCTGTGCGTCACATTGGGATCGCCGGTGAGTTTATAGAATGTCGCAGCCTGCAAGGCTGTCAGGTAGTGTTGTTCCAGCTCCATTTTGTCCACTTCGGCACAGGCCATCATCGTGCTGCTCATGTCACTAAAAGCAATTTCAGAGGGGCGCAAAGCGAAGCCACTGCCTACGATTACTTTGCCACTATAGCTATTACAACCGCTGTGTCCAGAGGCTTGTCCGCTAGCGTCAAATATGAGCGTAATGTGTGTACCCGTCGTGACAGGTTTTTCTGCGTCGGCTTTTCCGGATGAAACCAGTGTCCACTCTGTGCCTGACAGTGCATTCTTGTTGGAAAAATCGGTAGATAGTACCGTGCACGCAGTCGATAAATACACTGTCATAGCCAGCGCCGCAATGAATCGAGTGATCCGCATGATTAACGCTCCTGCTTGGTCTTCGGATTGCACCATCCTTTGTCCATGACGTCGAAACACAATCGAAGGTTCCATGACGGCTGTGCCCCGATCACAATCGGAGCCTCTGGGATGGTTAGCGCAACCTTGTTCTTACGCATACAATCTTGTTGACACAAAAACCATCAGGTGATGCCCATGCGCAACCATGCGGCTGAGGTGAAAGGTGATGAGAGACAAAACAAGGCAGAACGAGCGTTTCCTTCGCAATATCTTCGAAAAGGGGCCATTCGAGCGGCATGGCTTCGTATGTACGCCTCCGCAGTTGGGGTGCACTGATCATCCCGACTATGACTATACCCTGTCAGATAAGCCGGTTGAGAACTGGATACCGCTGTTCGTCGAAAACTATCGACAACAGCAGCAGTACCTGGATGAACTCGGTGATGATAATGTGCCGTGCGCCCGCGTCACGACCGGAACGCACATCTACGCTGCGGCCTTTGGATGTCCGGTGCACACCTATTCTGATACCAACGCTGCAGCACAGCCTTTGGTGTGGACAGCCCAGGACGCCGACCGGTTGGAGCAACCCAGCATCTGGAATTCGCCGACGCTATATCGCACTTTCGAAATGGCGCACGCTGTTCAGGTGGAACTTGGTAAGGATGTCTGGCTTGGACCGCCCGATATTCAGACTGGTTTTGACACTGCGGCGCTGGTATGGAACAAGGAGGAATTTTTGCGGGCGATGACGGACCCCGACGAAAAAGAAGCCGTCAAACGACTTGCTGCAAAGTGCGCAGCCCTCCTTAAGACCTTTCTGACCGAATACCGCAAAGAGTTTCCGTTGTGCAGCACCTGCCATTGTCCGGCTGTCTGGTGCCCGCCCGAGTTAGGGCCTTGGGTGTCAAATGACGAATGTGGTGTGATGAGCACGCGCATGTTTGAGGAGTTTTGTATGCCAGAATTGGTTGACCTCGCACGCACTTTTGGCGGTCTGGGCATGCACTGCTGCGCCGATGCCGAACATCAGTTCAATGCTTTCAAACAGATCCCGAACTTGTATGCATTTAACCGTGTGGCCGCTCGTCATGGATATGGCACCATTCTGGAACCGTTGGGAGGTTTTCAAGGACCCGTCCACGTGCTTGGCTGGGTTTCATCTGACGAAACCGAATTGCTGATCCGCACTGCACCAGCGGACACACGCTTTATCTTCAACCTGTTGGGCGAGACACTTGATAGCTCAAAGCAATGGCTGGACAGGATGCGATCTATCAGTACTTAAGAAGTAAAGTTCCATGCAAAACCCGCTTATGGCTCATGTCCCGGAAATCAAACGTCCCGTCATCATCGGTAATACGGCTTTGCTCTCCTTCGGGACATTTGTGTTCGTCCTGTTAGTGTTATTGGCGGCATGTTCGCCTGCGCCTGTTGTGATTACGCTGAAAGTCTTTGCGGCATCGTCATTGCAGGATGTGTTCACGAAAATGGCAACTGCATTTGAGGCAGCCAATCCTGGCGTAAAGGTCGCCATCAACTTTGCAGGATCGCAGCAATTGGTCCAGCAACTTGCGCAATCGGCGTCAGCTGATGTCTTCGCTTCTGCAAATCCGGCGCAGATGACGGCAGCCATCAAGGCAGGACGGGTAGTCAGTGGTACGGCGAAAGATTTTGCTAGAAACCGATTGGTTGTTGTCATGCCCAAGGATAATCCAGGCAAGTTGCAGACGCTGCAGGACCTTGGAAAACCAGGTCTGAAGCTGGTGCTGGCGACAAAGGAAGTTCCGGTTGGGCAATACTCGATGGATTACCTGACGAAGACGCTTAATGAGGCGGGCTTCGGAACAGCGTATCGCGACGCGGTGCTGAAAAATGTCGTTTCTTATGAGGAGAGTGCCCGCGCGGTACTCAGCAAGGTCTCACTGGGCGAAGCGGATGCTGGCATTATCTATTTGACCGATATCGCTTCAGATCTAAAAGACAAAGTGATATCGATCGAGATTCCTGATGCGTTGAACACGGTGGCTGTTTATCCCATAGCACCCATTAAAGATGCTGAGCAGCCGGATCATGCCGCAAAATTCTTAGAATTTGTACTTTCAAAAGCTGGTCAGAAAATGCTGAGTGACTATGGTTTTGCCACGGTAACACCCTGAACGGATACCGGCAAGTAGAATACCATTGTGAACAATCGCAAACCCGCGGCAGGAGGATTGTGGCGGCTGTTAAGCGTCCCATTGCTTGTATTCTTTCTGTTGCCACTGGTCGCATTGGTGGCGCGCGCTTCGCCTGAGAGTATAGCCGCCAATCTGGTGTCAATGCCTGTGCGCCAGGCGATTGGCCTGAGTTTTAGCACCACGATGGCGTCAATCGCCATCGTCTTTGTATTTGGGATACCAGTAGCCTGGCTGCTGAAATCACCACGCACCCGCCTAGAACGGCTGACAGACACTCTTGTAGACTTACCCACGGTACTCCCGCCTTCCGTGGCTGGTATTGCATTATTGCTGGCGTTCGGTCGTCGCGGATTACTTGGCCCTGGCTTGCACGCAATGGGCGTCGATGTTGCGTTTACTACGTTGGCAGTTGTCCTGGCGCAAACCTTTGTGTCGGCGCCTTTTTTTATCAAGTCCGCTGCTATCGCCTTTGCAGGTATTGATATTGATCTGGTTCAGGCTGCCGAGTTGGATGGCGCCGGGGCATGGCAGATCTTTCGGCACATTACCATGCCGCTTGCGTGGGCTGGACTGGTCAGTGGTTTGGTGATGAGCTGGGCGCGCGCACTTGGTGAGTTTGGCGCAACGATCTTGTTTGCAGGTAATCTCCCTGGCGTCACTCAGACCATGCCCCTGGCAATTTACATCGGATTCGAAGCAAATCTGGATATTGCGGTCACGTTATCAGTCATCCTGATGGCACTGTCGTTCACTGCATTGCTATTGGCTAAGGCACTCCTGAATCGTTCGCGCTGAGCGCCTATTGCATTGCACTAACAGTGCAAACACATAGCTGCTTGAGAGATAATCGATCAGATGAATAGTGAAGTGATCATACTCGGCGGCGGTTGTTTCTGGTGCACTGAAGCTGTCTTTGATGAGTTGCGTGGCGTGTTGAGCGTAGAATCCGGCTATTGTGGCGGGATGCTGCCCAATCCGACGTATCGTCAGGTATGCACGGGCACTACTGGCCACGCAGAGGTCGTACAGGTGGCGTTTGATCCGGCGGCCATTTCTCTGTACGATATCCTTGGCGTCTTTATGACCACACATGATCCAACAACTTTGAATCGACAGGGCGCTGATGCAGGAACGCAATATCGATCGGTCATCTTCTACCACTCACAAAATCAGAGAATTGTGGCAGAGCAGGTGATACAGGAGATCACGGCTGCGCGAACCTATGATGATCCTATCGTGACCGAAGTAGCGCTCTTCAGTGTGTTTTATATGGCCGAGGATTACCACCAGGAGTATTTCCAGAATAACCCGCACCAATCCTATTGCCGCGTTGTAATAGCTCCGAAGGTCAAGAAGTTTCGTGATCATTTCCGTGAGAAATTAAAGAAGTAATTTTTCTGGAGGACATTCATGATGTCAACAGGCCAGATCAGAATTGACAATGACGCTCCACCTTTAGGTGCTATTTCACCGCTCATTTACGGGGAGTTCATTGAACCGCTCAATGATCTTCTGCCAGGGATGTGGGCGCAGAAAGTTCAAGACCGGTCGTTTGAAGGTGTGTTGCAGCCACGACAAGTCTATCCGCCTGGTCAAAATTGGGTGTTCCCGCGCTGGCATTCATTGGTTGCCGCAGCGCCAGAATTTGACCATTGGCCACAGCAACCCGACGAAATAGAAATGGTGGATGCACACACAGTCTTTGATCTCGATCAGGATCATCCGCTGATCGGGACTCAGTCGGCACGTGTTGTCGTGAACGCGTCAGACGGTGCACGCTTTATGGCTGGCATTGCGCAGGATGGCATTGCGGTTAAAGCGGGACAGGCGCTTGATTTCGAGGTCTATCTGCGAGGTACGCCGGGCGTCTCTGTCACAGTAGTCCTGGGCCGACATTATGGCGCTTTTTACCGTCAATATGCGAGTGCAACGGTGACTGCACTAACTTCAGAGTGGGCACGCCATGCGGTTGTGATTACTTCTGATGTTACTGATACCAACGCAACGCTGGCTATCGTGATATCTCAACCCGGCACATTCTGGATCGACAAAGTATCACTTGTGCCACAGGATGCATGCTTAGGATGGCGCGCCGACGTGGTCGCAGCGATTCAGGCGTTGAAACCTGGCATCATCCGGTTCGGCGGCTCATCGTTGATCTATTACGACTGGCACATTGGCGTTGGTCCGCGGGAGCGCCGTGTCCCGTTCCTGAATCAGCCATGGGGTAACCGGGAAGAGAATGATGTTGGATTGCATGAGTTTCTCGAATTCTGCGAGTTGGTTGGCGCTCAGCCATTGATATGTCTGAACTCTAATTCGGCGACGATCGAGGAGATACTTGAGGAGATCGAGTACTGTAACGGTACAACCACATCGCCATGGGGCCGTGTGCGGACCGCTATGGGTCATCCGGAACCCTTTCATGTTCAGTACTGGCAGATCGGCAATGAGCAGGCAGGGCAGGAGTATGAACAGCGCATGGTGGACTATGCGCGCGCTATCCGCGCAAAGCATCCGCAATTAACGTTGCTGGCATCCTATCCATCGGACAACATCTTGTTTAACCTGTCAGATGAGGTCGATTACGTCTGTCCACATATCTATACGCCTTATGCTGCCAGTGTTGAAAACGGGCTGGTGAGGCTTGAACAGAAAATACGAGAAAAAGCGAAGAACAAAGCACTCAGGATCGCGGTGACGGAGTGGAATCACACGGGTGGACACTGGGGCTGGGCGCGCGCATGGCTATTAACGATGTTCAACGCGCTCAATGCGGCGCGGATGTTTAACCTCTATCAGCGACATGGTGACTGGATTCATATTGCTAATCGGTCGAACATGACCAACAGTTGTAATAGCGGAATTCTGCAGACCAGCCCGTCTGATATCTACTTTACACCAACCTACTATGTTCAGCGCGCCTATGCTAATGCCGCAGGCGATATAGCACTACCCGTGTATGCAGATGATGCCGAGTGCCTTGATCTTGCGGTTACCATGCGAAGCAGCGACAGTGAGATTACTCTCTTTGTCGTTAACCCTACTACTGATCAGCAACGTCGTACCTTGCACTATTCGTCACGCGCACATGCCATCGTATCGTGTGACATCTGGACGCTGGCCGCACACGGGCTTGAATCAGTCAACAGCTTCGTGGAAAAGGAATGCGTGGCCCCACGTGAGTACACCGTTGGGTTGACAGATGGGTTTGCGGAGATTGCGTTTCCGCCGTATTCTGTAAACGTGATACGAACCGTGATGCGTAGTTAAACCGCCTCACGCAATTTGGCTGAACAGATTAGAAGAGCATGATGGAGGCAAGATGGAGATGATGTTAGCCGCGGTGCTGCACGATTTCAATGATCTTAGACTGGAACAGGTTCCTGTGCCACACGCGACCGAGTATGGCGATGTGGTTGTGCAGATCAAAGCTTGCGGTATCTGCGCCACTGATTACAAAGCTATCAAAGGCATTCGGCGCAATGTCAGTTTCCCGTTTATCCCTGGTCATGAGCCTGCCGGTATTGTGGCTGAAGTGGGCCCGGGCGTAAGCCATTTCAAACCTGGCGATGAGGTTATTGTGATGCCGTCCGGTTACTGCGGTTACTGCGATAACTGTCGCGTTGGCAATACCCATTACTGTGACAACGCGTTTACGACTGGCGGCGATGGACCCGTGCGGGTGCTTCCCGGCGCATTTGCGCAGTATATGCGCACGAAAGACACGAGTGTATTTCATAAACCCTCCCGGCTTAGTTTTGATGTTGCGGCGTTGACAGAACCGCTTTCAGGTGCGTGGAAGGGCGTGATTCACTACAGTGAAATGAAAGTAGGCGATGATGTCATCATCATTGGCGTTGGCAGCATAGGTCTGTTATGTATGATGGTTGCTCATGCTGCAGGCGCCGGGCGGCTAATCGCCATCGACAGCAGTGATTACGCGTTGAAGAACGCACTCTCGCTTGGCGCGACTCATGTAATCAATCCCAAAGCGACACCGAGCCATCCGGCAACAGAAGACACCAGGAAAAGGGTGTATGAGATCATGCCGGAAGGCCCCGATATCATTGTCGAGGCAGCAGGCCCCATTCAGGCTGTCAAGCTTATGGTGGATCTGCGCCGACGCGGTACGAAGTGGAATGTTTTTGGCATTACGACTCACGAAACATTCGAACTGGATGGCGGTTACACCCATTTTCTTGAAGGGCGCATGGACGCCAGTTTTGGCACCAATCCATTGGCCATGTCGAAGTCGATCCGATTGATGGAACGTGGTTTGGTTGACGTTAACAAGATCATTTCACATCGTTTCCCGCTGGATCGCATTCACGAAGCGATCAATGTGATGAGCACGCCTGACCGCAATAAAATCGTCATTAATCCTTGAAGGAAGTAAACAGATGAGACTTGGTGGACCTGTCTTCGAAAAAGTCGCTGATCCTGGTGAATGGGTAGCAGCCATAAAACGCCTCGGTTATCGTGCGGCCTATTGTCCGGTTGGCGATGATGCATCGGATGCCGTTATCGCGGAATATGCCAGCGCTGCCGTTGCTGCTGATCTGGTCATTGCCGAAGTGGGCGCGTGGAGCAATCCGATGAGCCCGGACGATCATATTCGGCGCGATGCCATCGCTTTGTGTCAGCGCCGATTGGCATTGGCAGATCGGATTGGCGCGCGTTGCTGCGTCAATATCAGCGGCTCACGCGGTGCACAATGGGATGGTCCGCATCCCGACAATCTGACAGAGGCGACGTTTGACCTGGTGGTTGATTCGGTACGCGAAATCATCGACGCTGTGCAACCGGTACGGGCTTTTTATACGCTTGAAACCATGCCGTGGATGGTACCGGATTCACCGCAATCTTACGCCGACCTGATCCACGCTGTCGACCGCAAACAGTTTGCAGCGCATCTGGACCCGGTCAATCTGATTTGTAGTCCGCAACGTTACTTCAATAATGCAGAGATTCTACGCGAGTGCTTCCGGCTGTTTGGTGGTCACATCAAGAGCTGCCACGCGAAGGACATTTTCCTCAGCGGAAAGTTAACGGTGCACCTTGATGAGGTTCGCATTGGCACAGGGGCGCTGGATTATGGCGTCTACCTCGCCGAACTAAACCGGCTTGATGCAGACGTGCCATTAATGCTGGAGCACTTGCCGACTGCTGCCGAGTATGAGTTGGCGGCCGGCCACGTCCGTCGCATAGCGGCAGATATCAACGTTGCTTTGTAATGATGGCTGTTATGCGGTCGATGACGGTCTTTTCCAACAGGTTTAGGCCGTCTAAATCTTCAGGCGCCATAGCAACTTCATGTTTAACAATGTCGAAGTACATACGCATAAAGGCCAGCAGGTGATCGCCAGTTACGCCGTAACGTGGTAACAGTCCCCACGACCAACTGTACTCATCATTAATGCTGCCAAGTGTATGCAACTGCAGAACGACCTGCATCAAATCATGAATCCGTTGCGGCGTCCCGTGGAACATGGACTGCTGAAACTCAATGGCATCCGGTCGGGTCGGGTCATAGCACAATGCAGGGAATCGGCTTTTGATCAAGCCACTCGCCTGTGCGCAGATGGCGTCGCGTTTCGAGTCAAGCAGCGCCGCCATGGCGCTGCCTGAACGTCGCAACCATGTCATCAGTGGATCAACGGATTCGTTCGACATTGTTTTGCTTAATAGAACATGTGCTCGCGATACACATCCAGTGCATATAAATAACTGTCGTAATGGGTGTTCGGAGAAATCGAGTGATCAGACGCGAAAATCAATCTTGCGCCGCGCGCTTTCATTCCGTCGATATAGGTTGATACCTCACGGCGGATAATGTCGCGGTCGTTGGTCTCAAAGACGCGCGCATCAAGTCCGCCAACGAATGCAATCTTGTCGCCATACTGCTCAGCGAAGGCGAATGGGTCGTTGTTCAACGCCTTGCGCTCCATAGGATTCAATCCATCAAATCCTGCAGCCACGATCAAGGGCAGTGCCGCCGCTGTACTGCCGCAACTATGCAGGATAACCGGCAAGTCGTAGCTATGGAAGAAGTCAACCATTTCCTTATAGTACGGGAAGATCATCTCCTGCAGTACCTTGGGTGATGCAAATAAGCCGTTTTTGTAACCCATGTCTTCGTACAGCCAGATGCCATTCGGTTTGCCAGCTTTCTCGATCATGTACGCAAAGTGCTTCTTGTAGAAGTCGGTATATACACGATTGTAATCATGCACCCATTCTGGATCGAGCAGCAGGCTTTCATAGAGTGTGATATCACCCATGCTCTGCCGCATTGATTCCCAGATGAACATGTGGCCGTAATGCACCCACTTCGGTTCAGACGCTGATGCCGCCCGTCGTATGCTCTTGCCCATCTGGGGCAAATCAACGCGCAACGGGTCGAGTTCAAGCAGGTGCGGGCGGTAATCTCGTTCCCATACATCGCGCGTGACCATACGAAAGTCAATATGCTCCGGTGTGCCGGACTTGTGTTTCCAATACTTCAACACTGCACCGGCGCCATTCCGTTTGGCCTCCCATTCAGCTGACTCGGAGACAACTTCCTCGTAGTCGCGCAATGGCATGACATCAAACCAGGGGCCGATACCGACCATGTCGTAATTGAAGTGCTCCCACGGCGGAACCGGCTCCTCGTACTCTCCGGCGACGGTTGTTTCTACCCAGCGGCCATCATCGGCACACCAGTGGTCTTCACCGACTTCCTTATAATCTTTACAAAGCGGATAGCCTTGGTGTACCCAGGCCGAGAGGGTGTCACCCCACGGTGAATCCACCAGACCAACACGATCGGGATTTTTTGATCGCAACAGGTTGTCAACGGTTTCGCATGATGATGTCATTGAATTTAGTCCTCCAGCTTTCTGGAAGTATATGTTGAATCGTAAGAGTTCAGACTTGCAGTAAAAAACAATAAATCTGCTAAAGTGAGTGAACCACGGAAAACGATATTCTAAACGCGCTCAAAAAACAGATCGAATCACTGGAGACTGAAATAGCCAGTCTCAATGGGATCATCGAGAAGCAGCGCGTAGAGATTGAGCGGCTACAGCATAAAGATGGCAGTCCACCTCTTGTCGTAAAAGCCAACAAGCATAAAGAGAAGGGAAAGCAGCCCCACAAAACGCGCAAGAAGCGAGCCGCCGAACAAAACGCAGCGCGGAAGAAAATGCTGCCAACCCAGATACGGAAGCACGCACTGGATCACTGTCCAGACTGCAACTACAAACTGAGCGGGCAAAGTGTTGCACGACGCCGTGAAGTGATAGACCTACCGGTGCTGCCACCATTGCAGGTCACAGAGCATCAGGTGATCAAGCGCTGGTGCCCCAAATGCAAGAAATGGCACAGCCCACAACTGGACTTGAGCGGTGAGGTGTTGGGGCAAAGTCGGATTGGGCATCGGGCGGCAAGTATGGTGAGTTGGTTGCGGACGACGATGCGATTGCCGGTAAAGCTGGTACAAACACTGTTACAGCAGGTGTATGGCGTGAAGTTGAGCGTGGGCGAGATCGTGGAACTCACGCATGCTGTGGCGGCGGCAGGTCAAGCGACTGTGAAACAGATCAGCAAGGCTATTTTGGCGCAATCCCATGTGCATATGGATGAAACCACGTGGCGTGAAAACGGCGACAACGGCTATGTGTGGGCGTACAGCACGCCGAATGGCTTGCGGGTATATACCTTCAAGTTCAGCCGTGCCGCCAGCATCCCAGAGACGATTTTGGCAGGCTTCACAGGTACTCTGGTGACAGATTTCTATGCAGGGTACAACCACACTGATGGCAAGCACCAGCGCTGTTGGGTGCATTTATTGCGCGATTTACGTGAACTGGATCAAAATCACGGCGCACAACACGCTGAATTGCCGGCTTGGATCGGTGCGGTCATTCAAACGTATCGAGATGGGAAAGCTCTCGTTGATCGCGTTACTCTGCCAACATCAACCGAACGACAATCCCTCTTCGATGCCTTGGTTGAGCGAGTAAGTGAACTCGGACGCAAGTGGCCACAAGACAAGGGCCATCCCGCTCATGCCATGTGCAAACGCTTACTCCGCCATGCTGACGAACTGTTCGAGTTTGTACTCCAGCCAGGCTTGGCGCCAGATAACAACCTGGCTGAACGATCGGTGCGCCCATTGGTCATTGCCCGCAAGATCAGTGGCGGTACACGTTCAGAGCGTGGCTCGCAAACCCGCATGGATCTTCAGACGCTCTTTGCCACTTGGGTTGCACAAGGCAAATCCGCGTTGCTTGAGTGCTATGCCATGCTCGTAGATCCTACACTACCTTTACCTCAAGTCTGAACTCTTACGTTGAATCTGTAGATTGGTTATATTTCAGCGTTGCATCCATTTTCATTTTTCACGGCGCTCAAGGTGTAAGTAGGTGTAACAAACATGCGGTTCGCGCCAGATTGTTTAACACCCGTCCAGTTTTTTTCTTCGAAGAACCTGACGTATTCTTTTACAAAATCAAAGTC
>CAIQQO010000267.1 GCA_903873965.1 uncultured bacterium | reverse complement strand
CCGGTCACAGCCCCGCCCAATTGGTTCATTTGGACGTACCCGACGACCCCTTAACCTTGCTGGGTTTCGCCCCCAAGTGTCAATCTAACTTAGCCGCTTTTTGAACCATGCCTAATTATTCCATGGATATACTGTAAGAGTTGAGAGTTGAGGTAATAAAGTTACTGCGCAATGGAAACCCGCGAACAAAGCTGTCGAATTTCGGTGCAAAACGTCACTTTTTATTTAAGTGATCTTCAGAAACGTCGTTTTATTACCTCAAATCTGACCAGTTACCGTACGCGAATGCGATTATAACTTCAGGTTGAAGCATGAATTTGCGCATGTAATCATCGAGCAAATCATGCTTCAATTGATAGATCGTCTTGCCTGTTTCTTCAGCTACTTGCTTGAGCCGAATTCAAACCAGAGTGGCATACCCGATATAGTTGCGTTGACTGCGTTGCAAACGGTATACGACAAAATATCGCCGACTACCTGCGGTTCAAGGCGCGCGTCGATGTCCTTGCTTTGCAGGATCAGGCGCGGTTCGGCCAGCAACCGGGCGGCGTCGGCGCGTTGAAAGCTCTCGGCAAGCGAGACGCGTTCGGCCTGGTGCCAGGCGTCACGCCAGCCTGCGGGTGCATGCGTAGCAGCGGGGGACTGTAACGGCAGCGAAAGGCGCAGGCTGTCCGCGCGCACGGGCAGCAGGGGGAAGAGGCGCGCCGTCCACAACGAGCGCTCGGCGACGGGCAGGCCGGGCCACACGTCAGCGGGCGAAAGGCGCGCGTCGGTCAGCCAGGCGGCCCACGGGCGGTTGACGAAGGTCGCCGTCGGGTCGGAGCAGGGCTGCTTCGGGTTATCGCGCAAGCCATACACGCGCGTGACCCAGCCGGTCGCGTCAACCGGCCACTGGCTGAGCGCAATGTCGGCATCGAGCGCGAGCGCCAGATCGGTTTGCACGCCGGAAATCAGGCAACCGGCGTCCCATTGCAACGCGCCAGCCAGCCGGCTATCGATGATCACAGCCGCAGCCGCGGCTCCGCCAGGCAGGAGCGCACCGGCGACAGCGGCATCCATCAGCGCCAGGTGTGGCGCGGCAGCCTCGTCCAGGCGCGACCATGAGGCAGCAGCCGGCGCCCAGTTGCAGATGCGGCGCAACGCGGCATCCGAGGTGGTGCGCCAGTATTCGTCGGTGCTGCCAAAATGGAGAAAGACGGCCGGTTGCAGTGGCTGGCACGTCAGAGGCGTGCCGCGCATATGGTCCCAGATGACCTGGCGGGCAGCCTGCAAGGGTTCACGGCACGCTTCCGCGTCAGGGCCAGCGGAGCTGGCAGGGCCAGCCAAGCTATCGGCCAGATAGGCCGCGCGCGTCGTCGATGGCGCCAGCGGCAGGAGAAGATCGGCGTAGAAATTCAAGCCGTCGCCGCAGGGTTCATGGCACAGGTGCGCCACGGCGGGGGCGTCCATCAACCGGCTGTAGCGCACGGCGGCGTCCATGTCCATCCAGACCAGGCCGGTGTCGATCTGGACGGCGTCGTCGCGAATGGCAGAGTGCGCGGCGAGCATGGCCAGGTCGGGCTTGTGCAGATAGGCCTTGACGCTATGGCCGTCGGCGTCGGGCAGATAGACGCCGTGATCCAGCGCCAGTGCGAGCGGGGCCGCGGCCGTGACGCCAATCACGCCGGGGCGCTGGAAGGCGAGTTGCAGGTGATCGAACACGAGCAGCACATCGCCGGAGGCCATCAGCACGCCGGGGCGCAGGCCGGCGGTCAACCCGCTCAGGTTGACCAGGAACTCGTCGAAGAGGGTGGCGGCGCGGCCGTCGGGCAACTCATGCGGCACGCGAGCGAACAGCTTGCCGACGGCGGAGCAATGGGGCAAGCGGCGCGCGTCGCCGCCGGAGTGAATGATGAGCACGCGGCTGTCGCGCATGGCGCGCAGGGTGGGCGTTGTGCCAGCGACTGCGTCGGTGTGCGACCCGAAGAGTTGCGCCAGCACGCGCAGGGTCGCCCCACCCGAGCCGATGCGCCGGCCGTCCGGGTCGGCGATCACCTCAAACCGGGTCCGCGCGGGCAACAGTCCGGCTTCGCGGCGCGATTCCAATTGGCGGCGCACCATTGCGGCCTGACGCTCGTCGCTGGCGGTCAGCACGCAGAGGTCCCAGCCCAGTCGGCCGCCGTCGGGCTGCAACGAGGCCAGGTATTGCTGCCAGTTGTTGCGGTAGGCCTGCTGCAGGAATGTGGCGCTGCCTTCGTGAATGCTATTGGAAGTCATTTCGTGTCGAAATCGCGTCTTCGCGTGCCTAAGTATGACTGCGTTGAATGCGCGCCTGCCGGACAGCCTGGACTTCAGCGTTGAGGACATCGTCGCTGATGTCTGTTGTCGCGCTGCTCTGATTCAGGCGGTGAATGAGTTCGATCATGCGCACATCACGATCTTTTTCAAGAATCGCTTGCGCGACCTGGCTCAAAGACTGCTCATCCAGTTGGCGGATAGCAGCAAGTAGCTGATCCAGTGTCAAGGAAACATGGGGAATAGTTACCCTAACAGACGATTCGGTTTGCATCACTTACCTCTTAATGGAATTGTAACTGCGGTGTGCCGGATGGCTCTCACGAAGATCACCAGGACATAGAGGGGGGAGCCGGCAGGTTGATTGGATCAGATGCACAATAGGGTAGACACGGCGATATCTTCGTCCATGTCTTCCCAGTGAATGCCGATGCCCTTTGCAATGAGTCGCCAGTTCTTCCGTTGCTTTGGCGTTGCATTCCGCAGGCGCGGGAACCACTCCAATGGCGTGGATATCTCGCGTCCGTCTGAGAGCGCGACCAGGAGCGCATCGCGTGTAAAGCGGACGTTCATGGCTAATACAGCGGTTGGACTAGGGGCGATCCACTCCCCATAACTGCAGGGTTGCCAAGGGCCTCGCATCTGCTCGCCGGTTTATTCTCCCAACCATTCCTCTTGAGAAACAAGTGCTTGTCGCAGCAGACGCCGCAGGAAGCCGACGCCTATATCGCCCTCGTGAGGATTCGGAATGATTACGGTAACATTTCCTCGCCGCATCTGGGGATGGCGTCCGCCGGCGTATGGACCTTCAAAACCCAGCTCCCGCAAACGTTTTACCAACTCGCGCCAGGAGACCGGGGTTAACTTGAGCATGACTGGGACTCAAACAGGCTGCGCTATTTGTTTTAGATCGATGCCCTGGACAATAGGAATCGGTAAGCCGAAGGTCAAACGCAACGCGAGCCAGTCACTGAGGGCCTCACGCAGTTCACGCCGGCATTGCTCCAATGCAGTATGACGAGCCCACACGCCTTGAAGACCGGGAATTTCACCCCAATAAGTCCCTTCGTCCTCAATAATCTCGTAAACGGCTTGTTCCATAGCCTTGTCAATGTATTGAGCCAGCATGAAATTCTCCTTCACCGCCACTATACCACTAGGTCGAGCCGGATATCGTCGATATTGCCGTACTGCGCCCGGCCCTCCTGAAAGGCGAGTCGTACAGTCCGGGCATTCAAGGCGATCTCACGGCGGCGCTGCTCCATCAGTCTTTGGCGGATAATATCGATCAGAGCGGCCTGGTCCATTGGCGACAGTTGTTCCACGACTTCCAAGGCTTCCTCAAAGGGTGTAACCAGCGGTGATTCCATTTTCAAGCCCTCTCTTGTTACCGTGCAGCCGGATCATCCTGGGTCGCTCCGAGTCGTCTTCATCGAAATGGCACTCAGTAGCCTCACGCACGTTGTGGCGCAACTCTTCCAGAGAATCAGCCTGGGTGAAGATAGAGGCTCCAAGTGCATGGGCTGTGTACCCGCCCTCTGGAGCCTGGTCAACAACAAAAATCAATTCATTCATCGGTTTGCGCCTTATTCATCCTGCAGGACCTTCCAAGCCCAATTCCTGGCGAACCTGATCAACGCCGGTCGTGCGTCCGGCTTCAGCGGCGTAGAGATTTCGCGTCCGTCGGAGAGCGCATCGCGTGTGAAGCGGACGTTCATGGCTAATACAGCGGTTGGACTAGGGGCGATGATGTCGGGTATTCAATGCAGCCGCAAATTCATCTACAGTAAGTCCTGCTGAGCGAATTAGGCTCCGCAATGTTCCTTTGGCGACTTCACGATGATTCGGGATCGATAAAGTCGCTGCATGACCCACCTTGATCAGAACGATATGGCTGCCCTGCTGTCTGGCAACTTTCCAGCCAAGTGTTTCAAATACGCGCACTGTTTCTTGACCACTCAATACAGGCAGCGTCGGCATCAGGCAAAGACCTCGACTTGCCGCGTCTCGACGGTCAAGGGCATGCCCTGTTCAGCGCGCACTTGAAGACACAACTCAATCGCTTCCTTGATATTCTCTAGTGCCTCATCTTTTGAATAGCCCTGACTCACACACCCAGGAATTGCAGGACATTCCACCACCCACACACCATCTTCATCCCGATCAACAGATACTAGAAACTTCATTTTCGCTCGATTTTCCCAGTCAACGCGACACTATCAGACAGAACCTCGGTTGCCAGCATTTCCAGCGCCCCAATGCGCAATGACTCCAAAACCTACTCACGTGTTCGTTCTTGCACGTTGACGCCGGGCAAGTCCACAAGCCAGCCAATCCCCCAGTCGCCGCTATGCTTAATCACCGCTCGATATTTCATCGTTCACCTCACAGTTGCAGCGCCGCCTGCACGTAGCGGAAAATGGAGAATATCTTGACCTTGGACATCATGTGCTCCTGTCGCTCGGGCCGACTGATCCAATTATACGGTCCATGCAGGACGGCTCTCACGAAGATGATAAAGGGGAGAGCCGCCAGTTCTTGTGTTGCTTTGGCACTAGCCGAAAAGCAACTCCATGAGCGCTTCCCGTGTCATCCCTTGCGCGGCAGCTTCATGCCGGCGTCAGCGCCAACACTTCTTCACGCACAAAGTGCAGCCGGCGACGGCGTGCAGCCTCTCGGTGAATGGGGTGCGCATCTACTAAGCGAACTCGTACACAGGGACTTGCATCACGCGTTTGGGCTTGCTATGTTGCCAAACCATAAACGTCTTGCACTGCCCAGCAATTCGCGCATCCTCGGCAGGCTCTGCTTCAGCAAATCCTCCAGGTTCTCCGCCGCCACCTTCAGTTCCTCAATCGTCGGGTTATCCCGGCAGGTCACATCGTCTTGCACACGCGCGCCAAACATCTCAGAAAATAAATAGGCGCGTCCTGTCGCGCCAGCCTGCGCCGCCATGCCAGGCCAGTCGGGAAAGTCCGGCATGCCCACGCCAAGCCAGTGCAAATGAGTCTGCTCCATGCATAAGATCAGGTCCGCGTCCTTCAGCAGTTCCACCGTCACAGGTCGGGCCGGCTGCAAATAGCGATCCAGCCCGCGCGCGCGCATGATGCGATACAGCAGCGGGTGCACCGGCTGCGGCGCTGCCTGCACCATCATTCCCGCCGACCCAATCTGCCAGAGCCACTCCGGTCGCGCCAGCGACGACAGCAGCGCCACGGCCAACGGCCCGCGCACCAGATCATTGCTGGAGATAAAGAGGATAGAGGGCATGAACAGGGGTAGCTGAATCTCTCAGCGCAAAGCCACGTGGGTGGGTGGAGGAGTCCCGGCCAGAGCGCAAATGCGGTCGAAGCCCCGCGTCAACAGCTTCAGAATGACGCGCACAGTCTCGCCAACGCGATCATGATCGTCGGCGGCGCTGCTGGGATCGGCCACATCCCATGTAGTGCCGCTCATCTCGGCAAGCAGAAACACGCGCGGCGCGACCGAAGGAAACTCAACCTGCAGCGCCTCCTTGTGCCCTTCCTCCATCACCAGAATGAGGTCGACACCCTCCAGCAACACGCCCGTCACGCAACGGGTCCGGTGCATACTCAGGTCAACGCCATTCGCCTGCATAATATGTTGCGCCGTCCGATTAGCGGGCAAACCCTCCGTCGCCCACGTCCCGGCGGATTCCACGCGCCAGCCGGCTTGCCGTCCCGCCTTTTTGAGCATAGCCACAAACAGCCCCGCCGCAATCGGCGAGCGAATCTGATTAGCGGTACAAATGAAAAGAATAGAGGGCATTATTGGGGCGTTTCAGTTTCAACAGGCTCATCAGTCGGCTTAGCGTGACCCCATGCGGCAATGTTGATCTCATTCGGCGTGACCGCCGTGGCAGGCTTGCGACTCTTCCGGCGCCGCTTCAGGCCCAGAGTCTTATTAATAGACTTCATCAGCTGCTCGCCTCTGGTCAATGGGCGATCTTCCTGATAGTAATGATAGTAATAATAATAGTGATAGTAACCGCTGTAATAGCGGATGTCTTCAGCGCGCACACCGTTAACCACGATGCCCAGAATGTTGGCGCCTGTGCGCTTCAACTCACTGATCGCTTCACGCGCGGCGCCTAGCTTGGTCATACCCGGGCGCACCACCAGCAACACGCCATCGACGCCAGGCGCCAGCACCACCGCATCGGTCACCGAAGTGACAGGCGGGGAATCGAGAATGATGAGATCAGTTTCAACCGCCACCGCGCGCAAAATATCCTGCATTTTATCCGAACCGAGTAATTCCGCCGGATTGGGTGGGATGGCGCCGCCCGACAGCACATTAAGGCCGGGCATGCCGGTAGATTGCATAAAACCGTTCAAGTGAATCTGCGGCTGCAGGAAAATATCGCTTAATCCGCCCAGGTTATCCACATTCAACCGTTTGTGCAGCGTGGGGCGTCGCATGTCAGCATCAACCATCGCCACACGGCGTCCCCGTTGCGAGACGGCGACAGCCAGGTTGCTCGACACGGTGGATTTGCCATCGCCCGGGCCGGGGCTAGTCACCAGAATCGTGCGCAGGGGATGATCCGGGCTGGTGAACTGGATATTAGTACGCAAGGCGCGGAAACGTTCAGCAATAGGTGAGCGCGGGCTGGTGGCAATAATGGGCAGGCGCTGCCCCGGTTCCATTTCAAAAAACGGAATGAACCCCAGGATGGGCAGACCAGACTCATTCGTGATCTGCGCCGTGTGGCGCAGGGTATCGTCCAGGCTTTCGATCAGCAGCACGGCGCCGAGTGCCAGCAACAAGCCGACGACGCCGGACAGGGCCGTGTTAACGCCTACGCGCGGGCTGATCGGTTCAAGCACAGGATTGGCTGTTTCAACCTGGCTTACGTTAGAGTTATTCTGCGCCTCGGCAAAGCGAATCTGCTCATACGACTGCAGCAGGCTGTTATAGCTCGACTGGTACTGCGCCAGATTAGCCTGCAGTCGGTCGCGTTGATCCTTATTCGCGGCATCAGAGCCAAGCGCACCTAGATCGGCGCGAACTTGCTGAATCTGAGCATCGACCTGTTGCATCTGCCCTTGCAGGCTATCTTCAGATGATCGATAGCGAGCAGCTTGGTTCTGCTCCACCTGATCCGAAAATGCGATCGCCAGGTTATTGGCAATCAGGGCAGCATGCGCCGGGCTGGGATCACTTACTTTGACAACGATGAGGCGTGTGTTCTGCAGCACGCTGGCCGATACTTTCGGTTTCAGTTCCTCCACCGAGATGGAATAGGGCAGTGTGAGAACCACTTTTTCGAGCACCGAACGCTGACTCAACAACTGGACATAAGTGGCTGCAAGGTTCTGGCTGGTAAGCAGCGAGTTGTAGTCAATGGAACTCTTCGAACCAGGCGCCTCATTGATGAGCAAGGTGGTAGATGACTGGTAAACAGGCGTCTGCAAGCGACTAAACACATAGCCCGCAATGCCCCCCAACGCCGCAATAAGGATCAATAGCCACAGCCAACGCCGCAGAATACCAATGTAACGCCAGAAATCGACCTTTATGCCTTCTTCCATAGTATTTATTATAAGTTACTCACCAACTCGCTTCATTCAATCCCGTGGCGGCATCCGCCCTTTCGACATAACTCGGTTCCCGTGAACCCGACCATGCCGGTGGCGGACCAAGTGCATCCGCATTCTATGACGCGCGCGTCAGGGTTGACCTTGTCGGGTCAGCCGTTAACGCCGTTTTGTCGATTCGATATAGGCGGCGTCGAGGGTTACGCTAATCGTATTCCCCCGCACCATCTCTAGTAGTAAACGCACGCGATCGGTACCCGACACGCGCGAGTGAAACATCGCATGGTAATCGCGGAGCGGGCCGCTGTGGATCAGCACCTTATCGCCGCGCTGCAACTCGTCGTACCACATCCGCCCGGACTGGGTGATCTCGTCCACCGTGCTGTGAATGCCTGCCACCACCGTGTCGTGTACAGGGGCCGGAATGCCCTCAAAGCAGACCAGGCCACTCGCATAAGGCATGTATTGAAATACCGATAAACCCGTAGCATCCAGGTCAGTTCTAACAAAAAGGTAACCGGGGAAATAGGGGCGCACCTGGCGCGCGCGGGGATTCACCGTGCGTACTTTCATGCACGGATAGTAGGCGGTGATCTTTTGGGCTTGCACCTGCCTATAGGCCGCATCTTCTGAATGCGGTTTTGACCTTAATACATACCACTGCTCTGACATACATTTAACAATTGTCTATGAGAACAATCTGTCACGCCCGTGTTCAGGTTCAGACAATACACAAACCGGATCATTACAAACGCTTAATACCAGCAACAATCAATGAATCTATAGTGCAGGCGAATCCATACGGCGAACAACAGACTTTTCTATCCGTTATCCGAGATGTCCAACACGCAGAGGCTTTCCCCATCGTATATACCTGACTAACGTAACATTGAAATAGCGTTGCTCATATCTGATCCCATGTATCAAGCGATGTCCAGATACCTCACACTGAGGTTGAATTTGATTCTACTCACTGTCAAAATAAAATGCAATACGTAGTTCGGGGTAATCACAAGTTCTGACTATTTCAACTGCGCTCATACATCAATGAAAATGTTGTTTTACAGCACACATATAGCCCAGAGGTTGACCTCGATCAGCCAAACCCGACACAACATAGCGCTTTCACGCGCGTTTTATCACGAAATAATATCGAATATCCGGTGCAGTTACATGCAGCCGCTGGCATGTTCATGACTTCTATCGTTCATTCTGGAAGTAAAACAAATCATTCTGAGCAATTACAGGGAAAACCTTAAAATATCCATTCTGCCTGTGCAGACTCACCACCGTTTTTGGCAAGACCGTTTTCGATCGTATCGCTCCAGAGCGTCCTTGGTCCGGCGAACACAGCTGTCCGCCGACTACGCTTCTGCAATCAGCGAGGCGATGATAGCGGACGTGAGCGCGCCGGCAAACACGGCAGCCAGGATGCCGCCAAAAACAAGCCCGGCGCCCAGCGTCACGCCCAGGCCGATCACGGCCAGCACACCATAGGATACGTGCGCGCGCATCGAAGTCAGCTTCAGCAGGCTGCCGCCCCGGCACAGCACCAGCAGCAGCGTGAGTATCCCGATCAGGACGAGTCCCGGCATGATCATCTCGATGGCCACCGGTTGCAGTAACCACAGCACCGCGCTGACCAGTCCGACAAATCCCATCGGCACCGCGGCATCGGCCAGTAACAGCCGCAGTGAGTTAATCGGGAGGAATTGCCGCGTGAACAGGTCATCGGCATCGGCGCTGAATACGCGGATCAGCGCCGAAGTGGGCGCTACGGCCACGGCATACAACCATACGATGATCAGTAGCGGCGGCAATCCGTAAGCCAGCATCGCCACACCACCCTGCACCAGCGCGACCGCGATCAGCAGCTTGAGCACTTCAAGCGGGCTGCGCACGTAGGTCAGCGCCGAACGCGCGACGAGCATGCGGGTGCCCACGGCATCGGGCAGGCGAAGAATGGGCTTGTACGCTGCCGCCTTGAACTGGCTGCGCGCGCGCAAGTAGACACTCGGCGCCATCCAGCGCAGGTTGCTGATCTCACTCAGCTTGGCAAAAATCAGGCTTTCGTCGGCGACGTCGATCATATTGATGCGATCGCCGAGAACGGCAATGAGCGCGATCACTGCGACCAGCGCCAGCACCACCGGCGCCATGATCATCAGGTCAGCGGACTCGCCCACCATGATCAACGCAAGCATGTTGCCCGGCCAGGCGGTGACGCCCGGCGCCACAAAGGGCAAGGGCAGCAGCACCACCGGCACAAGCCACAAGGCCGACCAGCGCCGCACGCCGGGCAGCGTCATGCGCGCCAGCCCGACCAGCCACGCCAACGCCCATACCAATGCCACGACCGGGGCGATAGCGAGCGCCGACCGCAATGCGGCGGCTATTTCACCCACCGTGCCCAGGCGCACATTCAAGGCTACGGCCATGAACGACACCACCACCATGCTGAGCACGAGGGGCAGCACCATATCGCCGAAAAAGCCAATGATCACAGGGACCACGCGTTGCACCGGAGAACCGCCCACATAGGCGAAATCCGGTGACGACAGTTTGTACGGCGACGACTGCAGTTTGAGCATCATGAGGATCGCCAGGCCGATAAGGACCACGAACGGCGTGTAGGTTAAGACGGCGCTCTGCGCCGTGGGAGGCAATGAGCCACCGATGGTGGCGATGAAACCAGCCGCAATCGCCCACATGGCCACCGACCACCACGCCATAAAGCCCAGCAGGTACAGGCCATAGGCGCGGTTCATCACGTCCTTGTCACGGGTATCGTAGTCGACCAGGCGCAGCCAATAATTCGCCGTGCCCTGCATCTGCTTAAAGCGCAACCATAAAATGGGCAGCATCACGGCTCCTGCACCGGGTCGTGGCGCTCGACGTGTTCAATCGTCGCGCGCAGCAAGTCATCCAGCGCATCCGATTCGGCATGCAGTGCCATTTTCAAGTCGTTGGGCGTGCCATCCGCAACCAGATCGCCACCCTCCATAAACAAGTAGCGATCCGGGCGCACATTGAGCGGCGACTGGTGGCTGCTCAGCAGAACCGTCTTGCCATGTTCGCGCCGCGCCCACAGGTCATTCCACAATTGCTGCGCCGAGATCGGATCGAGCGGGCCAAAAGGTTCATCGAGCAGCAGTATCTGAGGGTCGACCAGCAACGCCATGCAAAGCGCGAGTTTGTAGCGTTGGCCGCGCGACAGCGCCGCCGGCATGGCGCCGTGGTTAATCGTCAGCCCGAAGCGTTTGAGCAGACTCTGCGCGGGTTCGTGCCAGTCAGCCAGCTGATTCACGCGCGCGATGAACTGCAGATGTTCCATCACCGTCAGATCGTTGTAGAACGGCGGCGTGTCGGGAATCAGGATCAGGTTGCGGCGCATAGCGCGTTCGACCTGATAAATCGAGGTGCCGTTGAACGCCACATGGCCGTGAGTGATCTGGTTCCAGCCCGCGACGCAACGCAGCAGGGTCGTCTTGCCCGCGCCATTGCGCCCGGCCAGCACAACCAGTTCGCCCGGTTCAAGTTCAAACGACACCTGATTGAGCGCCAGATAAGAGCCGTAGGTATACGAGACGTCGGTGAGTTGCAGCAAGGGCAGTGTCACCTTTTCACGTTCAGCATGATTAGTCATCTTCAGTTAGTATTTGTGGATTCGAGACGTGCGGGTTGAAGTGCGCTCAAGCATACCATGCCGGCAATGGCTTGCCCGCCTTGGCTATCACCACTTCCTCACCGTTCATAACACGTTCCAGTAGCTCGGTGAAATGGGTTTTAGCATCATGAATATTAAAAATAGCCATGTCTTGTCCTCAAGACAGATCCTAGACTAAGTCCAGGACTAGGTCAACTCTGTGTCGGCGACAGCTCGGTAAGGTATGTCGCCGCGTCCTTCCGCCTACAAAACGTACTCATATACATTAACTCGCATCGCACGCTTGGGCATGGTCAGCTCAACACCGCACAGGACAACGGTGGCAGCGTCACCTCGACGCCCTGCCCCAAGCGCGTCAGGGCGACCCAGTGCACATGGCTGTCGGACACCTGCAGCGTCAGTCCCGCATCACCGTCCTGATTAGCCCCGATAACAACCGTCTGCGGCTCCGCCGTCCAGTTCGCCAGCACAATTGCCATGCGCCCATCGGGTGACTGCCACGCCGAGTGGAACACCGCTGGGATGCGGTTGTGCCGGCCGTTGTAAGCCCACTCCACCATCGGGATGCCATTGACCTGCGCCGGCTTGAGCATGCGGCCGTACACCAGGAAGTCTTTGCCCGGCCCGCGTCGCAATGCGCCAACGGCGCGAATCATCTTGAAAGCGTTGGCGCTGTCTTCGACGTGCGGTTCCCACGGCGCCCAGTTATTCGTGTCCTTATCCAGCAATGTCCCATCGCCGGTCAACACGCCGCCCGGGATGCCGCCGAGGACGCAGTTCGCCGCGTTGCGCAGAACGAGATGATATGGCTCAGGGGCGTTGCCCATCATGCCCTGCAACACCACGCACTCGTGGAACAGATACTGATAGAGCGGCACGATGTCCACGCCGTAATCCGGTGGGTAAATGCGCAACTCAGTTTCCTGGAATAACGGCAGACACACCTCGTTCAGCCCGGACTCGGCGGAGTGCACGACGCCTTCGGCGCCGGCTTCCCTGGCTGTCTCGTGCAACGTCGCCATAAACTGCGCCATCTTCGCGGCCATCCATTTGCCGGGCGCTGGCGCATGCTCGTGGTCAGACGCAAAGCAAGGGAATGTGGATGAACCGTTGTTCTGATCAAGAAACTGGAGCGATTGCATGCCCCAGTCGATCAGATGGCGCACATACTCCTGCGCAACCTGGCGCGTTTTGGGCGCACCCAGGCAGCAGGCATAGCTCGGACGCCAGTCGACATCCCAGTTCTCGCGCCACGCAGTGCCATCAGCCTCACGACACACACTCGCCTCGCCGCCGTGCTGCTCGTAATACTCGCGGCCGTCGTAGTTGCTCCATGACTGCCCGATGACCCAGCGCGTACCACTACAGAACGAGCCGGCGCGCCAGCCATGCGCCCGGATAGCGGTGATGAAATCGCGCATCCCGGTTTCGCCGCCAACAGGCGGCAAGGCATCCGGGTACACCCACGATCCGGCGCGTTCCCAGCCCATCATGATGATCGCGAGCGGCGCATCAACCGCCGCCGAGACGCGCTCCAGCAACGGAATGCACTTGTCATACGGTAGAAACTCGTTCACCGGCGTGACCGGCCCATAGTCCAGAATGCCTTGCGGGCGCAGCGTGATATACACAGGCGAATCGGTCAGCCATGCCGGTATATCCTGGCGCTTGACCAGCGGGATAAACCACTTCTGCTGCGAGGTCCAATCACGATATAAATCCGCGGCCACATACCAGTCGCCTTGGAAACTGCGCGTCACCGTGTCGTATTCGAGCGTGCGCTCGCCCTGCGCCGGCCAGTCACCCACATGCGCCACGCCCAGCCGCAAGCCCGCATCCTGGTGCAGCGCCGCAAAGCGCTTGACGTTGGCCTCGCTGTCCTGGCAGGCCAGATAAAGCCCGGCGCGGTCATTGAAATAGGCCACGAACTGCGCGAACTGCATGCCGGGATAATGATTACCGTCACCTATGCGTGAAGAGAATGCCCATTGTTGGGGCGCATCGGGCGACAGCTTCTGCGACCACGCGCCGCCGACCGGAACGGCTTCGCCCGGTCTTTCGATCAACCGCCCACTGCCATAGCCGTGTGGCAGCAAAACCTTCTCGCTGCCATGGGCGCCGCCCAGGTCAAAACGGCACACCATGTACGGGTATTGCACATCGACAACTTGCAAACCAGAGTTATTCACAAGGCTGATCGTCCAGCGGATGAAGGGATCGCGTGGCGACGCCGTGGCGCGGCACGTCACACTCAGATCATGCCCGCCAATGGCGCTATACACCGCGCCTAACTGGCGATGATCGCCTAACTGGCGTTGATCGCCTAACTGGCGTTGATCGCCCGTGGACTCCACACTCACCCGCACATCGGCGGCCTGTTGTGAAGTGAACAAGCGATACCGCCTATTCGCGTCCAGATAGCCAACAGCAAAGGCTGGCAGACTGGCAGCAGCGATAAACTCCTGTTCGGGGGCGGCTTTGCTGCGGAACGAGACAAGTGACAATGTGCCGGGATCGAACGCCAGCACATCGTGCCGTGATTCAAGCGTCAAGGGTTCAGTTTGCATGTCCGTTATCCTCTACCCAGTCGATGCAGCAGGTAGTGCATGTAGTCGCTATAGTTTTGCCACGAAATATCGGGGGGTGCAGTGTGATCGAGTTCCGGCAGATAGCCGCCATCCTCTACCAGCGGCATCACGCGATCCACCTCGCGGCGCATGACGTCGCCACCAATCGCCACGGTGCGCTTGTCAATCCCGCCGCCCATTGCCAGGTCGTGACCATACTTGCGACGGACAGCCAGCACGTCCATGCCGGCAGCGACCTCGAACGGCCACAATCCCGTGATACCGGCGTCGAGCCACACCGGGATCAAGTCGGTGATGTCGCCATCGCTATCCAGCCAGATATGCTTGATGCCTTGCGTGCGCAGCCAGTCGCACACGCGCCGGTAGTGCGGCAATGCAAAGCGGCGGAACATGCGCGGGTCCACCAGCGGACCGGCGTTATAGGCCATATCCTCCCAGAACCAGAAAGTCTCGAAATCAGTGTGCTGCAGAATGCGCTCGGTGATGGCGATGATACTGTCGGCGCGCTGCGTCATCATGCGCTCGACCAGTTTGGGCTGATCGTAGAAAGCCAGGCACAGGTTTTCGACGCCCATCAGGTTGCGCAGCGGGCCAAAGAAGCCACCCCAGCGGTCGGCCCAGCACTGGCGAGGCATATCGGTGTCACGCAGAGCTTGCACGCCGGCGGCCCACTGCGGGGTAAAGCGCACATCAGCCTGCAGACCCAGCCGTTCCGCCTCGATGGTGCTAAATGTGGCCTCATCCACGACCGGGAAGCGAATAAATTGCGGCATGCTGGTATCGCGATGCTGCTTGAACTCGCGCATCAGGATGCCTTCGTGGTTGATATAGGTACGCGTAGCCTCGTCTTCCGATATGACAGTATGGGTAAAATCGGGCGCCGGGCCATAGTAAACCTCAACACGCGGCAAGGAGTCGGTGCCAAAGACCTCATCAAGCGGGCGGCCATCCCAGCCCTGCTCGCGCCACAGCGCCTGAGTCTCTTCCCACGCACCAAAATTGCGCACAAAGGGCGGTGATGCAGATTGAAAGTTCAACGTCTGTATAAAGCGGTCACGCATGGTTGACATAAAGGTGCAGGCTCCTGTTCCTGTGAGGTAAATGTACATCCGGATGCGAAAACGGGCAAACCGTGCAGCGTGACACGGCGCGGCGTACCGCGTTTAGTCCATTGACTGAAATGGGGCGTGTGCGAGGTATACTCGGCCTATACCAATCAACAAAGGAAGATCTATGGCAATACTCTCTGAAGAAGCAAAACAACTGATACAAAACACGCACCCCGGCTTGATAGCAACGGCTAACAAGAATGGCATGCCCAATGTATCCCCGAAGGGTTCATTCCAGGTGTTGGACGACGAGCATGTGCTGTTCGCCAATATCCACTCGCCACGCAGCATGGCCAACATCGCGGAAAACCCGCAAGTGTCTGCCATTGTCTTCGAACCATCCAACCGGCACGGTTGTCGCATCTGGGGCAAGGCCGAAGTCGTGACTTCCGGTGAGATTTTTGACCGTATCACCGCAGCACTGGCTACCCGCAAAATGAAGGCCACCGAAGTGGTGATCATCAGCGTGGATGACTTTTTGACTTTTTAGTACGCGGTTAGGTTGAATCAGTACCGTTGATTCACCAGAGGCATAAAGAGGCGCACGTCCGCTATCATAATAGCCAAGTGCGCCATAGTACCCACCACCGACTTGGTGAAAGCTGTCTGGTAAGCCGTGTTCAGGAGTTGCAGCGTGTCAGACGGTGTGTGGTAGTAGGGTAATATTTAGTAAGTCGTAATAAGTACAAATGTAGACGAATATGGTATAATATACCCATGAAGTTAAGCCAGTTTGCGAAGGAAAACTCGATCAGCTACAAAACCGCATGGCGGATGTGGAAGCGCGGCGAGCTTGAGGCGATTCAATTACCGACTGGAACAGTGGTTGTCAAGCAGAAGTCGGAACAGAAGTCTGGCGTGGCACTTTATGCGCGTGTATCTAGTTCAGACCAGAAGAACGATTGCGAAAGACAACTCTTGCGGCTG
>CAIQQO010000266.1 GCA_903873965.1 uncultured bacterium | reverse complement strand
GGCTGTTCGTAAAACGCGATGCATAGCGCCTCTTCACCCATCAGCTGGCGTGGTTCGTCGAAGCCGCCCGGCAGGCCAACGCACACGACATAGCCGTCGTCCTGCGCCTGCCGCGCCGCTGTCTCCCAGCCGTCGCCGAAGCGCTCTGGCGAAAACTGGTAGTGCGGTTTGATGCGCAGCCAGTCATCCATCGTGCGCACAGGATGATCGAGCGGCAGCGCCAGCGTGGCAGAGCCTTTGATCAGTTTGACGGTGCGCCCATAAGTGTCGCGCGCGATGATATGCGCCGCAGTCTCCTCAAGGATGTGCTCTGTGTCGTCCGGGCCGGCCAGCCAGCCGGTGTTCAACGGTAGACTGCTGTACAGCGGCCGGCGATAGCGGAACGCGCTCATCTCGATTTCGGCCTCGCTCGCACCTTGCGCGCGCCACTCTTCCTTCAGCCCGATCAGCGGGCCGAAGATTTCGGTGAACAGCGGGCGCGTGTTGCTGCGGAAGGTCATGTGGTCGAGATACTCGGCGCGGCGCACGTCCATGCTGCGTTTGATGGCGAGTGTGTCGTGAATGTCGCTCAGTCGCACTGTGTTCATTCTTCACCTAGCGCTTTGCTCAAGGCTTCCATGAAGAAGTACTCGCCCCACATGACGCTTTCATCCACGCCCAGCCCTTTGCGCTGGTGATACATGCCATGCTTCAACACGCCCTCCCAGCCCGGCGTGTCGATCGCCAGAAACTCACTGCTGCACAGCGTCATCAGGATACGCTCGGCATAGGCGCGATACGCCATGGCCTTGGCCGGATTGTGCGTCAGTTTGGCAAGGTTGAACAAGCCACTCGCGGCAATCGCGGCGGCAGAGCTTTCGTACGGCAGGCGTGGGTTGGATTCCTCCCAGTCGTTGGGTGGAACGCCGTGCGCGGGCGTGCGTTCGATGTAGAAATCGGCGCACGCTTCGGCTGTCTGCACGAAGCGCTCGTCATGCGTAAAGCTGTACACGGTGCCAAAGCCATACAGCGCCCACGTCAACCCGCGCGCCCATGACGAATCATCACGCCAGCCCTGATGCGTCGTCTGTTTCAGGAACTCGCCGGTGGTCAGGTCAAACAAGCCTTCATGCGACGTGCTGCCATCGCCGCGCACCAGATAGCGGCGCGAGGTCAGGCTGTGCCGGGTGGCGCGCCGCAGCAGCTCGGGATCGCCAGTCTGCTGCGCGGCGTAAAAGATGATGCCCACGTTCATCATGATATCGATGAACAGGCTGTCGTCGCCGACGAAAGAGCGCAGATACTGACCGTTCTCCTTGAAGCGCAGGCTGAGTGTGCGCCCGGCCTCGACGACAACGGCGTTGACGGCAGGGTCGCCCTCCAGGTCGAACCAGCGCTTCCACGTTGACCAGAACAGAAAGCCCAAATCATGCACGTTGCGGTCGGTCTTGCGGTGTTCGACCAGCCGTGAGTAGTGCTCCGCGCGCTCGCGCCAGTAGGGATCGCGCGTGTGGCGATACAGCAGCCACATCTGCCCGCCAAGGAAGCCCTCGCACCAGTTGGTCCATGCCTCACCGCCGTGCTTCCAGCGTCCGCCCAGCGTGTACATCGGGAAGTAATCGGGATGCGCTTCAATCAAACGGCGCACCTGCACACCGGCGAAATCAAAAGCACGGTTGGCCTGTGCTCTCACCGAAGGTAAGTCATTCATGATGATGCTCTCCTACAGGGGTCAGGCCATGATGGCGGCGTGCTCGCGCGAGATGGTATGGCGTAGCGGTTGCCCGGCCAGAAAGCGTTCCAATTCGTCGATCATATATTGGCCCTGCCGGCGGCATTCGTTCTCCATCGATCCAGCGATATGCGGCGTCAGGATGACGTTCGGCAAGGTGTACAACGGCGATCCGGCGACGGGTGGTTCGGGGTGGGTGACATCCAGCACGGCTACCAGATCGGGGCGTTGCTGCAACACGGCGATCATGTCGTTTTCGGCGATGATGGCGCCGCGCGAGCTGTTGATGAAGGTGCTGTAGGGTTTCATCGATGCGATGAGCGCGCCGGTGATCAACCCCTCGGTTTCTTTCAGCCACGGCGTATGCACCGAAACGACATCGGCGCGCTGGAAAACATCCTCAAGCGAGGTCATCTCAACGCCCAGCGCGGCGCCTTGTTCGGCTGTCACGAAGGGATCGTACGCGATGATCTTGACCTCAAATGCTTTCAATCGCTCGATCATCAAACGTCCGATCATGCCCAGCGAGATGAGGCCGACTGTCGAGCCGAACGCGCCGGCGACGGGGTGGCGCACGTAGCGCCCTTCCTTTTTGATGCTGGTGACGTGCTGCCAGCCTGACTTCAGGCCGAACAGAATGTGAGACAGCGTGTACTCCGATACCGGGATGGCGTTGGCGCCCCATGCGCTGCAGATCGGGATACCGCGCTCCCAGAACGCATCGGTGACCAGCCCGCGGATGGAGCCGGCGCCATAAAACACGGCCTTGAGTTGCGGCGCTGCAGCCATGACTTCGGGCGTGAAGGTGACGCAGCCCCAGCCCGAGAAGATGACATCGATATCGGCCAGCACGGCGGGATTGGCCTCAACCGCTTCGGCGGCGTGCGCTGCCGGACTGATGTCGATGAGTTTTGCGATACGCGCGCGCTCAGGCGCGCCATAGATCAGGTTAAATGGATCTTCGCCAAGAACATAAATGCCCTTCAATTTCATGATACTCTCCACCGGTCGGTCGGGTGTCATCACACAACAAACAACGCGCTCATCGAAACGATGTCATCGTATGATGAGCGCGCTGATGGGTGTATGCATGTCAGCATGGTACGCTTACAGCACAAGCCTGTCAAACCGCACCAAAATCCCCGCATGTGTCGGCAACACAGATGCCCGACACAAGAGAGCGTGAAGCGGCTTACACCTTATCGAACATCGGTGTACTCACCGTGTCCACTGTCGGCGCGCTGACGGTGTAGTTGTACGGTGAATGGGCTGCGCCATTGTTGGTATTGCTTGCACCGCTTGTGGCGATGCTGAGTGTTGCCTGAATCAGCGGCGATAAACGGTCTGCGACCATCGCATACGTCGCGAGAACCAGTGCCAGTACCCAGACGAGAATGACGAGGGTATCCATTGCCTTTTTCATGATTTGACTCCGTGACGTGTTAAACATAGTTGATCTAACATGATGAACGCACGGAACTGAATAATTCCGCTATTTGTCGTATAGATATTTGCAGGATTCATGGAATCGTGAACTTCACCCTCGCGACGACCGGTCGAGTGGATTTTATTGCGCCGTGTTATCTACATCGATGACGCCATCACCAACGCCATCATCAGCGCTGGGCGGTTGAGGGCTGAGTGGTATGGCATGTGCCGCCAAATCAGCCTGGACAACTCTTGGTTCAACATTAAAGCCATTCTTCTCGATCACGAGCGCAGCTAATCCGCTGACCATGGGCGTCGCAAAAGAGGTGCCTGCCCAGGCCATGTATCTTGGCGCATACCCCTTGCAGTAAAGGATGCCGGGGACTGCCGTCTTAATCCAGTTGATGCAGGCATGGTACATGCCGACGACGCAGTAGTATGAATCCTTAAGCTTGCTGCAATCGCCATCGCCACCCGGCGCCGAAACATCCTTATTTCCGGCTGGCACCCAGTTTGAATAGGAGGCGCGCTGTCTGGTGATTTGCAAGGCGGAGACACCGATCACTCCGGGATAACCGGCCGGCAGTCGCATGGGTTGAATGCCCGCGCGGCTGTCATTGCCTGCAGCCGCCACGACGGTAGCGCCCATCGCAATCAAGCGATCGAGGATGTCTTTGACCGGTTGGGTGTTATCAGGCGACGCCGACCAGATATTCAGGCTCAGGTTGATCACTACACCATGCAGATCTGTTCGCCCTTTGCGTTCCTCCAGGCTGTTCACGTCGGTTGCAAACTTCTGCAGCGCCAGCACCAGAGTACCGATATCACCCAGGCCGAAATTGTCGAGAACTGGATAGAACCTGTATGTGGCATCGGGCGCTATGGCATGGCTCAGGCTCCACACATACTCGCCATGGACACACACGTCCTGTATAGGTTTGTTTTCATGGTCTCGTTCTGCCACTGAGCTGATGTTTACCAACCGTGGCGTTGTGTCGAGTGTTCCTGCGCCCCTTAATGGTGCATTGGGGGTACAGAAGGCATCGAAGATCCCGATGATGACGCTTTTCCCGCTAAAAGGACCAGTTGCCGATACCGGTTTGTTGATGACTTTCCATGCCCATTGGCCTTCGAAGTCCTGTACAGTGCGTGTAATGCCCTTCGGCTCTGACGGACTTCCGCCGACAGAATGCCCCGCGCTGAAGACATCCGACGACTTCGACGCAATCAGGTAATTGGGCGTCGCCGTGACGTCCATTTTGTTGTCTATGCGGATACCGAAATTCACTTTCTTTACCAACTCCGGCACTGGCATTTCGTCATCAATCGTGTAAAGAATGGTCTGCGTATTAGGATTGCTTATGGTCTTTGTATTAACATCCGAATTCACCGCAATGGGCTGCATCAATACCCTTTTGATGCTGATGTTGGGGATGAGCTTTATTAAATCAGCCAGCGCCTGGGGGGGACCCTGGATGATGATCTGATTGTTAATCGCTTCGCCATTACCGCATAACGATATCTTCGATTTGACCGGCGAACGTGTTCCCACGAGGCCCTCGGTGGCATTCTTGGTCTGCATCGCCTTGATCAATGTCTTTTGATCGCATTTAGACAGATCAGTGTCGCTGGCGCCAATGTCAAGTGGATTAATCGGCACGACCGTATCGCGCGGAACGACCCTCAATGCGGCACTTGGCTGTGGGGTATCACTAGCCGCATCTTGGCTGAATACAGGCACAGCAACCGAAACCAGGCTGGTGAGTAGCGATGCAACGAGGATGGACGAACGTAGCCATACAGACTGACGTACACGACTTGACATAGGTTACTCCTCCTAAAGTCCTATTGTAAAGGGTTTTCGCAGTGAAATCTCCCCAAATGACATGATTATTGCCGAAATGATCGGGTAAACATGCGATATAACGCTATGTGGCAAGCTAATAGGCGTTTCATCACAACGTGTGATCTATGTTATGTGCGTTGGCTGTAAACGGGGTGAAGCATTAAATCGATGAACACGGCACCTACAGCCTTCGCAAAGAGAGATAACCCACCAGCCCGAGGGGTCCGAGCCTTCAGAGAAGAGAGACAACCCCCTCGGACCTCTCGGCGCGAGCAGTTGCCGCGTGTGGACTTGACATTCCATGTAACCTGGAGTTACATGGAGTAGCCTGTAATGACCCAATCCGCATCAAGGACTGAAACCAATCGCCAGATGGGAAAGCATCAGGTTGATGCGCAGCGCAGCGCCATTCTGGACGCCGCCGAGAGTGTGTTTGACATCAACGGATTGCGCTACATTTACATGCTGATCCACGGCGCCAGCGAGGC
>CAIQQO010000265.1 GCA_903873965.1 uncultured bacterium | reverse complement strand
CTATCGACGCCGGAAGCACGGTGTGGGTACCAGTGCGGATCAGCAACACGCTCGCGTCGGATGACCTCTACGGGGCGCAGATTCGGGTGCACATCAGTAACACAGCAGTGCTCGCGCCAGATGCCAGTGCAGCCGTTGTCCCCGGCACATTGATGGCGTCGGACAGCTACACCTATTCCGCTGCGCTCGCAGACGGATGGGACTATATGGCAGTGGAGCCGTTTGGGGCGCAGCCGATCACAGGATCGGGCGTGCTGGTGTACCTGCCCGTGCGCGGCGTAAGTGAGGGTTGCACGACCTTGACGTTCAGCGAACACATCCTGGGCGACAGCAACGGGCTGTCGGTGGCGCACACGACGACCGATGCGGTCATCTGCGTGCTGGGCAAATTCAACCTGACCGGCGCAACGTACCTCCAAAGCCGTATAAGCAGGCACTATACCGGGACGCAAGTCGTGCTTATGGGTTCGCGCGATATCTACACGACGACGACGGATGCGACCGGCGCGTATACGTTCACGGGGATTTACTCGGACACGTACACGGCGCGTCTGACGCATGGCTTGTTTGTTGGCGCAACACGGACGTTGACGGTGACGCAGCAAGCAGCGACAGCAACCGACATCGGCCTGTGGGCCGGTGACGTGCGCGGCAATGGCGTGGTGGATCAGGCAGGTTGGTATCTGTGCGCGGCAGCCAGCATCCCGGTCAGCGACCCGGCGTTTGACATCAAAGACGACGGGGCGACGAACGTACTGGACTGTATTGTGCTGGCGGGGAACATCGGGCGCGCCAACATGGCGACGACGAACCCGCCGCGAACCGTGTTGTTGCAGGCGACGCAGCCAGAGATGAGTGCGCCGAGTCAGGCAGGAGGCCTGTACGTGGTGGCATTGGGCAACGGCGCGTACTCGATCCGGTTGCGCGGGACGAACCTGAAGATGAACGCACTGGGTTTGCGGCTGAGACTGGCAACGGGCAGTTCAGCCAGTAGCGTCGAGTTACGCAACAGCTTCGCGGGCGGGTATTTGCGTTGGCATCAGGATGGCACGCGGTTGTACGTGGTGGCGAGTCCGCAGGGCAATGGCACCAGCTTGGGTGACACCGAAGTGGCGCTGGTGTACACCGATGGCGGCGGCGCACCGGTGATCGAGGCGCAGAACAGCCTCGGCGTGGCGGCGACGCGGAGTGTTTATTTGCCGATGAGTTTACGGTAGGCAGTTATTCAGTTCAATTCAATCATCAGACTAAGTGAGAACACTAACAAGAGTGAAAGCATGAGTAATCAATTGACATCACGAGGATTCAGCTTAGCTATTACGATGGTATTCATCGCCCAATTCACGGCTTCAGCAGGTACAGTCAGGTCAGCCGACAACCAGGATACGGCACGGACGTACCTAGGTACAAACGCGGTGAAACCGTTAGCCCAGACCGTTCTACCGCAGAATGCTCAGGTGAAATCTCCGACCTCACTGGCCGGTACGTGGCAGACATATACGACGGGCAACAGCATTCTACCTGGAGATTACGTAGTTGCGATGGCTGGAGATTTTCAAGAGAATATTTACGCCAGCATTTGGTCAGATTCATATTGTTTCGGGTTTCCCTATTATGTCATTCCAATGACTTATCCATATGACGGCATTAGTGCATTGACATTGAGTGGAGGTAGTGCATTGAAAATGTATCGTCGGTACATTTATGGGTATAGTTATCCTCCGACAGCGCAAATAATCGTCCCTGTATCTACGGGTGATATATGGTATGGATCGATTCGACTAAATAACCCATCTGGATGGTGTTATACATTACCCTTACGAGTTATTCATCCAGACGGAAGTTACGAGGATTACCAAGCAGAGACAGGTAGTCTCATTGGGAGCGATGTGCGTGCAATCGCAAGTGACGGTGACAATAATATCTGGATTGCTACAACTATGGGAGTGAGTGTTATTCATTCTGATGGGTCATGGCAATCTTACACTTCTGATAACAGTGGATTAGTAAGCAACTATGTAGTGTCGCTTGGTATTGACGCAGCGCAAAATATCTGGTTTGGGACAAACGCAGGAGTGAGTGTGCTACATACTAATGGCACATGGGATAGATACACGGTTTCCACTAGTGGGTTGGTAAATGACAACGTTAATAATATAAAGTTTAGTGAAACGGGTACATGGTTTGGAACCTTAAATGGTGTAAGTGTTTTGCACGCAGACGGCACTTGGCAGTCATATTTACCTGCAAACAGCGGTTTAGTTAATGGCACTATTCAGACAATGGTAATTGATGGCAATGGTTATGTCTGGTTCGGGACACCTGTCGGCGTCAGTGTTTTGAGTGCAGATGGGATATGGCAGACTTTCACCACATTGAATAGTGGACTGAGTAGCAACGACGTGCACTATATGTTTGTGGATTCCGGACAGAACATCTGGTTTGGCACGTGGGGCGGTGGAATATCTGAGTATGGCAAAACTGGTTCGCAGTTTGATCGCGTCAGCCTGAGCGCCTCAGCACCGACAACGGCCGATATATCTAGCCTTGTCTATGTCACGGTGACGCTTAACGGCGCGACAGCCGCGGACAATATCAGCGGACTACAACTCAGCCTATCGGCGAACGGTCTCACACCAGCAATGGACAAACCTGTGCGACTGGGATCGATGGTGCCGTCAACTAGCTTCAGTCGGACTACTAGCACAGGATCATCATTGCAATTCATGCTGAGCCTGCCAGTTACATCGCATGATGTGATCAGCGGCGATGGGGTGCTGGCTGCGTTTCCGTTTTACGCCAGCAGCGTCAGCATGCATGGCTGGATTCGTATGGATGACCACCTGTTATTGGATCACCTAACTAACACTGTATATAACCACATCAATACACCGCAGCAGATTGCGGTCGGCAGTTGGGGCGATTTAAGAACCAATGCCTATTTGCAGACGCGACCGGCACTTGGTCAGGGTGGGATAGGCATTGATCTATCCGGAGCGCAAGGTCATTACACAGCCGTTTCCGATCCAACTGGTCAGTTTACATTTACACAGATCAACTCTGGAACCTACATGGCGCGCCTGACACATGCGTTATATGTAGCCGCCGTTAGACCGTTCACCATCACCGGGGCGACATTAGCCATTCCAGCGGACATTGTGTTATGGGCTGGCGACATGAATGGTGACAGTACCGTGGATAACACGGACTGGTATTTCTGTGCCGCAGCAAGCATACCGGTCTCTGATTACAGTTTTGATATTAACTTGGATCGCAGCACAGATGTGCGCGACTGTATGTACGTCGCCAGTAATATTGGCCGCGCAGATATGAGCACCACCGATGCGCCAAGGACCGGATTCGGTACGTTCCCGCTTGCTGTGCAGACCGCCCAGGCTGCTGTGAGCACCGACTGGAGTCTGACAATTGCGCAGCAATCTGGCAGCGACTGGGGCTTGCGTTCCAGTGGTGTAAATGGTTTCCTGTACGCCACAGGGGCACGCCTGTCCTTGCCTGTGAATACCACGGTCTCATCTATAACCCTCTCGGGCGGCTATGCAGGTGGGTTTCTGAAGTGGCATCAAGATGGCAGCAGTCTGTATATCATTGCCACGCCTGGGCCGTACTATGTGCCGATGCGCGATACTGATATCGCAGTCATTCACCTGACCGACGCGTCTTCGGGACAATTAACTGTTGATGCCCAGAACATGATTGGGGTATCTGGGCACACATTCTTCATACCCGTGGCTACGCGGCCTTAAAGTGACCGTGCATATAGGTGCATTGTTGGCGATTACGCCGTAAGTTGATGGTTTGGCGGAGTGAGAGCGGCTGAAAACTGCACTTCCTCCCATGGATGACCAATACAATGATCAAATCAATACTGGCAACTGGCTTTCTCACGGGATTTCTACTGGCGATCAGTAGCAACACTGCGCAGGCAGAAACGCACGTCAACAATGTGCGCCAGTTTATCCGATCTGAGACGCCGTCCGGGCCATTGATCACGCTTGGTCTATCAACGCCGCATACGACCAGCCTTGGCAGTCGTATGTATATATCGCTGACCCTGAATGGGGTAACAACGGCAGATGACATTCGGGCATTCCAAGTCGGTATCATGGTCAGCGATACGACTATTCTTGCGCCGGCAGACTTGGCTCAGCCAACGCAGGGCGTGCTTTTCCCACCAGAAAGCCTGACCTATGCTGCATCGAGCAGCGATGGCTGGTACTACATGTTGAATGCGCCACTAGCGCCCGCACAGCCAATATCGGGCTCCGGTGTGGTGGCTGTTTTCCCGTTTACCGCCGTTGCCAATGGATGTGTGACGATAGATTTTGCGGATCATATGCTGGTCAATGGTTCGTATGTCCTGGTTGATCATCAGACTGCGGCGACGCAGTTGTGCGTTGGCAATGTGCCTGCGGTTGGATTTCATACCAGCAGCCCGGACTGGCTGGGGCAGACAACGGTATTCACCAACACGACACTGACGAATGGCCTGGCATCGACGTATGCGTGGGATTTTGGTGATGGCGCTACAAGCATTGCAGTTTTACCAACCCATGCTTACACATCTGCCGGCGCCTACACAGCCGTTCTGAGCGCAACCAACGGCGCAGGGACATCGGTTATCACAAACACGATACTCATCTATAGCGCTCCTATTGTGAAGATCGATGCAACCCCTGAAATAGGTGTGTATCCGTTGACCGTCGCCTTTACAGGTACGGTGTCCACGACACCGCCTGGCGATTCTTCAACATCGGCATTATGGAGCTTTGGCGATGGTATTACGAGTTCTGCCCTGATCACGACTCACGCTTACGCATATGCGGGCTCGTTCACAGTCAGACTGACTGCCATAAACCAAGCAGGTGTAACGGTACTGGAGCGCGCTGGCTTGATCACAATCAAGGTGCCGCGTCCATTACTAGTTGCTGACCTGCTTGTGCCTAGTTTCGTCGTCAAACGCGGCGTGACTACCGATCTACCGCTGGTTATCCGGAATGCTGGCACAGCCCTGATGTCCGGCGTCATGATAACTTCACCGACCCACATACCGTGGATCAACTTCTTAACCCCATCTCTTGACAACCTGGCTGTTGCTTCTGCATACACCTTTACGTTGCGCGCAATCGCTGCCGCTGATCTACCGTTAGGCTATTACCGTGATTTCGTCTATGTCACTGACGCCTATGGCGAACAAGTGCGTATTGCGCTGACATTGCAGGTGGTTGATGACCAGCGCGACGTGAATATCTCTGTTCAGGACGACCAGGGGAGTCCGTTGTCCGGCGCGGTGGTCATCATGCAAAAGCAGGCGCTTTCGCAAATTGTTACGGAGGGCGTGGCTCAGACCTATCAGGTTGGCTATCAGGCAACAACCGGATCGGATGGTGTTGCGTTGCTCGCGGCGGTGGAAACAGGCGTCTATACTGTCACTGCACAGGCATCGTCGCATCAGGTTGCGTCATCTGTGATATCTGTGACAGCCGGGGTTGGGTTGCAACACTTTTCCCTGGCCTTGACAGCGCGCGGGCTTCTTGCAGTCTCGCCAAACGTGGTGAAACTGAGCGCTATTCGTGGCGGCGGCGCTAGCCAACCTATTGTCATCCAGAACAACGGCGCATCCTGGCTGACAATTCTGGCGATTACACCGCCTCCGAACCTGCCTTGGGTTAGTCTCCAAACTCCCATGACGATGACTATCGCGCCAGGCGCGCAGATGGAGTTTGTCATCTATGTGAATCCGACGTTGACGATGACTACTGGGTTGTACCAGGATTATGTGACCGTTGTGTCTACTGATGGTCAGTCCGCTTCGATTGCGTTAAGTGTATCCGTCTCAGATCATGTAACACGCGAAGTCAACCTGTTGTGGGTGGATGCCACAGGCCAACCCTCTTCACTTGCTAATGGCAGTGTGCAACTCAATGCGAGTAAATTGTCGATTGCGGCCAGAGTTGGCGTGACACATGCGTACAACTTACAGTATTTCAGTAGGATCAGCCAGGGAGCGTCCAGATTCAACGCACTGCCCCTGGGCAGCTATACTTTCCAAGCCAATATTCCGGGTTTCGAGCTAGCAAAAGGCGATCTGACTGTACTGGAGGGCGACGGTACCCAGACCATCACGGTGGCATTGCAACCCGATCCTTTCCATTACTCCTGGCAGGTTCAGCCCGTCCAAGACATCTATTACATCACATTAACACTGACCTATGATGCTGGATCGCAGAAGGCAGAGTTGCTCATACCAGCATCTTACTGGTCATTCAAAGACTGCATACCCTATCTCCATACCAGCATCGCGCTCTACAACCCAACACCTTACACGATCACATTAACTGACTTTTCGTTGAACGTGATGGGCGTGTTGGCTACCATCGGGCAATATGAGGAGATAGTTCCTGCGCACGGGGTGCTTTATATACCTGTCCAAGCGACGACGGCCGGTATCCCAGCCAACGGGTATGCTGAAGCCACATTTACCTACAATCGTTATATTGGCGATTATGCAACGTTTACAATGAATCCCAGCAGTCTGACAGCGCAACCACTTACCTCAGGTGCGGTGTTTACGCAGGAATATCTGATTCACCCGGCAACCTTTGTCACCGGTTCAGAGTATGCACTGAACATTTCATCATTGGCCACTCTGGACTGGGTCACTGCCACGCTTACCGACACGGGTCTTTCGGCTTGGACAGTCGCCACGGCAATCCCTGTGCATCTCACAGTCAATCCACCTGCCTGGTTGCCGAATGGCGTGTATACAAGTTCATCCATGATCAGCGCCATTGGGCTGGGGTCCTACTACACAGGGACATTTAACGTACAGATCAGCAAAGATGCCACAGGCGTGCATATTCACACTTTCTGGGGTTTGGGCGGGCTGCCCGAAGGCGTGGCGTTAACGTCTGAAAATGGTTATAGTCGTGGCACAATTTATAGTCAAGAGTACTCCTGTGTTCAGCCGCCTGTGCTAACAATAACATCGTCGCAAGTGATTACCTGGGACGGCATCAGAATCACGGTTACCGGCCGTTATGGTGGATCAATCGGTTTCGACATGCCCGATTTTGGATTACCACTTCCTGACACACCACCGCAGGTTCATCAAACGGACATCGTCCGGATGCAAATCGATCAGCGGCTTGTGATGGATGGCGACTCCTTCGGCGCGCACTTGCGCGTTGATAACACCAGCATTCTTCCATTAGAAGTTATGTCTGTAGGCATCCGGGTATTTGATTTAAATGGCGTCGATATGTCTTCGATGTTTGTGCTGACGCCCACCTCGCCCACACTGTTAGGAAATGTTGATGTAGGCGATTCGGTACAGCAGGATTGGCTTATTACCCCCAATGGCCTTGGCATCACGGACACAAATGGCGCGCATTACACTGTCAAGGCGACGATTTCATATACGTGGGCAGGCGCATCCTATAGCCGACAGATGATGCCGGAGGATATTGCCGTCTATCCACCGCCTGATCTGGTCATCGATTATGAAGTTCCGTCTCCCAGTTATGTTTGCTCGATCTTTGATTTCAGCGCCCATATCCGCAATAAAGGAGCCGGTCCGGCTCGAAATCTGCGCCTGAGTACCAGTCAACCATACATTGTCGACAAGAATACCTCGCGTCCGATCGGATTCCAGATTATAAGCGCCACGTTGATGAGCTTTGCACAGGGGCAGCACCTTGACCTGGCTATGGGGGACCTGCTGCCTGGGCAGGATATCACTGCTTTCTGGCGTCTAGTCAGCAATACAGATGGACGCTTTGTAGAATTCACTTCGGACTACAGCCAGAGCAGCCTTGCTGGTTTGCCGGTAACGCCGCGCATCAGCAGCATCAACACCTATCTTGCGACGCGTGATTGCATCTCCACGAAATTCACCGGCGTGATCACGCCAGTCTGGCCCATCAGCAATTCCATACCAATCACCGTCATGCAGGGCGGCATCGGTTACCGTTTCTTCCGCGTAGCTGATACATCAGGTGCGCCTATAGCAAACGCTACCGTTCTGGCCGGCACAGGCGACCAGGCAGTCTCCGATCAAACCGGTTTGGTGACAATGACGCTTTCTGTTGACAACCTGGGTGGCTTGGGTTTCTATAAAGCCGGCATCCAGCGTGTGACTATAGGTGGACAGCCATACACGACTGGTGGCCAGCCTGAGTTTCCGGTTACGATTATCGAACGCCGTTACAGTCAGGTGTGGGGTTATGGTGCCGGTGCTAAAGCAGAAGTTGGTGCGAGCGTGGGTGTTGCATTACCGAATGCTAAACTGTCTGGTGTGCGCGGCTTTGTTTCAGGCGCAAATTCGGGTGGCCTGGAAATTACGATGGACCGCAATGACCCCGCGCGCCTACAAAATGATATCCTGCACATGAAGCAGGATTATTCCCTGGAAGGCAGTTTGGGTATCGGGGTAGGGGTAAATGCGGACGTGGGCGCGGTCGTGAGCTTTAACGCCATGCAGACACCGCAGTTCACTCTGCGTGGCTATGGTAGCGCGACATCAAGTTTCGATCATCCCTATTCTCCGACCCAACAGTTGGTGCAGGGAGTGGTGCTGCTGACATCAGCCGCTGACGCTGCCTCGCGCACAGTGGGCGTCGATCCGCTCCTACGGGCAATTACGGCGGCTGGTTTGGCAGTTACAAGTTTTAACCCGTATGTCACGGAAAGAGAAGCCGGTATCGCCATGTTGGGATCTGTAGAGACCGGTTCTTCCTTCGGAGTGGGTCTTGGTCTTGGCCAGGGTGCCAGCCTGGATGTCTTTGACTTTAATCTGATGAAGGACTCTGTTCAGCGATTGCGCGGCGGGGCATATGTTGACTACCCGGCAACCTATGAATATGGGCTGGTTATCAATACCGAAGATGAAATAGAGTTCTCGCGCATGTCAGGCGAGTTGTTGGGAGTTCGGAATGCGCTTTTTGGGGTTATCGCTGGTCATACCAATCAAGTCAAGATTGAGGCCATCTATGCCTATACTGGCACGCATCCACTGCAGCGCCTTGAAATATCATACATCGGCACAAGCAGTGGCGTGTACGGGTGGCAAAACCAGTCCACAGAAATCACTTTCAAAATCACGATTCAGGCAGCAGATATAACACCGGCGGCTGCGCAACAGGCTACCAATGTCATTAAGCAATTACTCAGCGCCAATAGCCCTCAATCCACATTGAGCTTTTACTTTCACTCGTCGGCATTACTTGATGACCTGAACGCATTGCTGCCTATGGTGCACTACTATACTTATGAAACTACGGCGCGTGATGCCTCTAGCTTTGAAGCTGCGCCCAAATTGCGGCTCGAATTTGGTGCATGCGCACAAGTATGTGTTTCCGGTAGCATTGGTCCGCAAATCAGCGTGGATACAGCGCGAGAGATCGTGCGCGAGCGCGGTGCTGTGGTAGATGGTCGGATATATCCTGCTGAAGGCTACGTGTATGATCACTACGTTAGTCACCCGAACACGGTGCTCAGTGATTACGCCAGAAACTCGTTATCTGCATTGTGGACCGGCGTTTCAGGTTTGTTCCCATCCAACGCGATAATTATTGATCCATTGATGCCACTTAAACTCGGAATGACCGTAGCATCGAGCAGTTTTGGAAGCGTCGCGGGAGCGACAATGACTGCTGCACCAGGCGCTGTGCAAACTTCTGGATCAACAGGCATTGGTGTCATTGGCTGGTTGCCGTCAGGTTCCAACGCGGCCGCGTATGATTACGCACGCCCGTTGGCAGCCACAGCCTCGAACAGCGCAGGGTCGCGCCAAGCAAAACTGCCTAAAGACGCTGTGATGTCTGTGGCGCAGTATACTGCGGCCCAGTCAGGGCGCGACTTTGTTGGCGGAGTTTTCGAGTACAGTCCAGTGACCATTACTGTAACACCCGCAGCAACGCTTGTCTTGACATACACAGATGCTACGCTCGCAGGGCGGCAAGCGACAGCGGTGGCGATGTACCGGTGGAATGAACTGCTGAACAACTGGCAGGCAGTGTTTGCGCAGAATGATCCAGCTTCGCATACAGTGACTGGTACTGTGACGCAGCTTGGTATCTATGCGTTGGCGATTGATCAGACCCCCCCACAGATCACATTCCTGCAACCTCAGACAGGCGATGTGATCAGTAATACACAACCCCTTATCCATGCGCTAGTCACCGATGATGGACTTGGGGTCAATCCTGCGAGCATTCAGGTTTCGCTAGATGGTCAATTAGTAAATTTTACGTATCTGACAACAACGAACGGGTTGTATGCTCAATCGCCCGGCATACTTGCATATGGCATTCACACTGTAACGGTAATTGGCGCTGACGTTCTGAGTAATACGGTCAGCCTGGACGCTGTATTCACAGTGTGGCCATCATTACCGCCCATTGACCTCAGCATCAATGGCGCGATTCACGCATTTGTCAGTCAGGTTAACAGTTATACGGCAACAGTCAGTCCACAGATTCTTAGTGAGCCGATCACATTTGTATGGAAGATCCAGGGCGTCATGCCCGTGACGCATACCCTTAACGGAATCACGGATGCCAATTCGTTTGTTTGGGCATCTCCCGGCGTGTATACGATCTCGTTGACTGCGTTCAACGACCTGGGCGCGGTGACAACGACCATGCAGATTACGGTACAGGAAGTGGCCATCACAGGTCTGCAGGCTGGCGGCACTAGCGTCGAACTGGGTTCCAGCGCGTCCTTCACCACATCGATAACGGCTGGCACGAATGTCAGCTATACGTGGAATTTTGGTGATGGTTTGACGGGAACGGGCAGCACAACAAGTCACCTGTATGCAGCAGTAGGAACCTATACAGCCGTTGTGACGGCTGCTAATAGCGTTACCGCGTCAACCGCCTCTGTGCGGGTGCAGATTGTGGACGTTCCGATTACGTCGCTCAATGCGCAGAACAACAGTCCGACGCTGTTGACTGGCACGACGACGCTTTCTGCAACCGTAGCCACAGGTACCAATATCAGCTACACATGGGCTTATGCTGATGGGCAGATAGCCTATGGAGCGACTGTGAATCACCAGTACACAGTTCCGGGCACATATGTGGCAGTGGTTACAGCAACCAATGGCCGTGGCAGCCTGACAGCGACTACGGTGGTTGACGTCAATGATGTACATGTCACAGGGTTAAGCGCCAAAGTATCTGTTGCATGGCTTGGACAAGTTTCCATACTTACGGCATCGCTCAGCACGGGAACCAATGTGTCGTATACATGGTCTTTTGGCGATGGATCGGTCAGTCCGGGCGTGATTACCGCCACGCATGTTTTTACGCAGGCTGGACTGTATTCCGTAGCCGTGACGGCAACCAACAGCGTGGGTGCGGCGCGAGCCGTCACCAATGCGCTTGTATATGGCCCACCGGCAGCCGGCTTTACTCTCGCGAATTCATCCTGGGTGAATCAATCCACAGCTTTTACCAATACAACAGCGGTCGTCCCAACGGCAGACCCAACTGTTGCCTATGCATGGGCCTTTGGCGATGGATTGACCAGTTCGCTGGCTGCGCCGCCACATACCTATGCCAGTTCTGGCATATTTACGGTCACTTTGTCTGCATCGAATGCGGCGGGTAACAGTGCTGTGACAAAGACATTGACCGTCTATGGCGTACCTCAGATCACGATGGCTGCCAATACGGTTGCATGGATCGGTGTCAGTACTTCGTTGAGCGTAACCGCAACAACCATACCGACAGGCGATCCGACGATCCTCTATCGCTGGTCATTCGGGGATGGCACTACTTCAAGCATCACGAATCCGCAGCACAGTTTTGTTTCTGCGGGTATCTATACCATCGCTGTTACGGCTACGAATGCGGCAGGAAGTGCCGTGGTTTCTCAAACTTTGACGGTGTACAGCAGGCCAGTAGTTACATTGACGGCAAGCACTCCCGCATGGCTGGGACAGGTAACGGCCTTCACGGCGACGGTGAGTACAATCCCGCCCGGAGATACGTCACTCACGACCCTTTATAACTTTGGTGATGGCGTAACCGGCGCGGGTATGACGCAGACACATCAGTATGCGTCAGCCGGTGTATACACAACGGTGTTTACGGTGTCCAATCCTGCGGGCAGCATCACGGCAACACAATCGATTGTGGTCTATGGGATACCGAATGTGACGCAGACCAGTAACAGTCCGGTCTGGCTAGGTCAGACGATGGTGTTAACTGCCAGTGTCAGTTCTGTTCCGGCAGGCGATGCCTCGATTACAGTGGCATGGGGATATGGTGACGGCGCTTTTGGACAAGGCTTGGCTGCGACACACCAGTATTTGGCGTCGGGCCAGTATTCGGTGACAACAACAGCATCTAATCTTGCAGGTAGCAGGACAGTCACACAAACAGTAAAGGTGTACAGCGCGCCGACGGTGACTCAAACAACTTCAACGCAGGGATGGCAGGGACAACCTGTCACTCATACGGCAACCACAACAACGCAACCTGTGGGCGATCCGACAATTGCGACGATCTGGAGATTTGGCGATGGAGCCATTGGTTCGGGGTTGTCGGCAACACATACCTACACGATTTCAGGTCAGTACACGGCAGTGGTAACGGCTACCAACGCCGCCGGAAGCAGCGCCTCCAGCCGAGGTATAACAATCTACAGTGCGCCAACTGTCACACTGGCTCTGGTCAGTCCTGGCTGGGTGAGTCAGACGAACTTCTATACAGCGAGCGCTGTCACGGATCCAGTGGGCGATGCCTCAATTATTTATACGTGGAATTATGGTGATGGCGCGACGGGTACTGGCGTTACCAAAACGCATAAGTATCTCAACTCTGGTATCTATACGGTATTGGTGACGGCGACCAATGCAGCTGGCGAAAGTTCTGCATCGGGGATGATCACAATCTATAGTATGCCGAGTGTTACGCTGACAGCAAGCAGTCCAGTGTGGTTCGGTCAAATGACAAGCTACACGTCAACGTACTCCACAACGCCTTCGCTAGACCCGTCGATCACATTACTCTGGGCGTTTGGCGATGGCGCGACGGCTGTGGGATTCACCAACACGCATCGTTACTCAATTGCCGGAATGTTTCGCACGACTCTGACTGTAACCAATGCGGCGGGCAGCATCAGCGCAAGTCAGTTGATTTCGGTTTATAGCGCGCCGTTTTTGACAGTGACAGCAAACGGGCCATACTGGCTCGGTCAAACCATTGCTTATTCGAACAGTGTAAGCACTGTGCCCAGCGGTGATCCAACGATTCTTTACAGTTGGTCGTTTGGCGATGGCGCTAATAGCTCAGGGTTAACCCAAACGCATCAGTTCTTGAATCCCGGCTTATACACAACGATAGTAACCGCAACGAATGCAGCTGGCAGAGCCGTTGTCAGCCCGACGGTCATCGTCTACAGCCAGCCAACGGTCACCTTCACCACGGGAAGTCCGTATTGGCTTGGACAAACCACCAGGTACACAGCAACTGCCGTGACTGCGCCAACGGGTGACACAAGTATTACCTACCTGTGGGACTTTGGTGATGGCACTGGAGCTTCAGGCGTGACGCAGACGCATCTTTATACAAGCACCGGGCTTTATAGCATTGTTGTAACCGCCACGAATGCGGCGGGGCGTGATGCGGCAACGCGCACGGTAATCGTGTACAGTGCACCAACGGTGACATTGACGACGAGCAGTCCGAATTGGCTAGGGCAGGCGACGGTGTTCACGCCGACAGCGACGACAGTGCCAGCGGGCGACCCGACAGTCACCCATCGTTGGGACTTTGGCGATGGTGTCACATCGACTACAAGTAATCCAGGGCATACGTATCTCACAGCAGGCACGTATACCGTGGTTTACACCGCGACAAATGCGGCAGGGCGTGATGTAGCTACCCGCACGGTAATCGTGTACAGTGCGCCGAGTGTCAGCCTGAGCACGAGCAGTCCTAACTGGCTAGGGCAGGCGACGGTGTTCACGCCGACGGCAACGACAGTACCAGCCGGTGATCCGACAGTCACCTATCGCTGGGACTTTGGGGATGGCAACACATCGACGTCGAGTAATCCGGGCCATACGTATCTCACAGCAGGCACGTATACCGTGGTTTACACGGCGACAAACGCAGCGGGGCGTGATGTGGCAACGCGCACGGTAATTGTGTACAGTGCGCCAACGGTGACATTTACGACGAGTAGTCCGAACTGGCTAGGGCAGGGGACGGTGTTCACCCCAACAGCGACGACAGTGCCAGCAGGCGATCCGACAGTCACCTATCGCTGGGACTTTGGTGATGGCGTCACATCGACTACAAGTAATCCAGGGCATACGTATCTCACAGCAGGCACGTATACCGTGGTTTACACCGCGACAAATGCGGCGGGGCGTGATGTGGCAACGCGCACGGTAATTGTGTACAGTGCGCCAACGGTGACATTTACGACGAGTAGTCCGAACTGGCTAGG
>CAIQQO010000264.1 GCA_903873965.1 uncultured bacterium | reverse complement strand
CTTTGATCAAACCCATTTCCATTTTGCCCGCCGCTTGTTGCATCAGGCCTGCAACTTCGGTGTCACCTTCCGGTTTCAGGACTGCTTGGTCATTCTGAGATGATAGCGTCAAGTCAGCTGGTTGACCCTCAGAAGGTATCTCGATTTGCTTCGCATTGACACCTGTTGCCAGTGTCGCAGTATGTGAAGAGGCGACTGTTGGCTCATGGCTTTCAGTGGTCGTATCGTCCGCCTTATTCGATGGCTTTGCGTGTGGTGCAGATGGATCAAGAAAGACTCCTGTGCTTTTACCCGCAGCGATAATCTCACCAGCCTGTGGCTTCGCGGCATCTGAAGCTGAAGGTTGTGCAACTCGTCCCCCTGTCGCACCGGAGAGACCTTGACGCTCTCTATCTATCCATTCCTGGCGTTGGTTGGTGATTTGCTTCCGTTCCGATTCAATGTCTTGTTGCAATTCGAACTCGATCTTGTGGCGCAGTGAAATCAAATCACCAATGAGTCTGGGAGATGCATCAGTAACAAGTTGGCCAAGCAGGGTCATTGCATGATGCGAGGAGCGTCTGTCACCATGCAGTTCCTCGGCCCACTGCATCGCCTTCTGGGTGAGTATGTCATCACCAGCATATTGCTCCTTCATAAGCTCGACCACTGCAGCGACTCCCCGTTTACGTGCTGACTCAAAACGGTCCTGTCGCTGCGCTTCAGACTGATAAACGTCCAGTTTTAGCTTCAACCGGTCAACGTCCAGCGCCCCCCAAATGCCAACCAATAAAACACGATATGGTAATTTGGCTGCTGCATCCTGTGCCGCCTTGTATTGATTCAATGCAGACTGGCATTCCTGGAATGTACTTGTCGGAACGTTCACGGCAGCGAACAAGGCCAGCCAGCCACGTTTTTCAAAACCTAACACTTCGGGTAACCCAGTTGTGGTTTGATCTGCCTGATCGATAAAGACCTTCGCCTGTGTAAGGACCTTCTTATCTGTAATCCACCACTCGGTCCAAGTTCGCAATTCGTCGATGCATTTGACAACTGCCAGCCGATCACTATTCACAGCATTCATGGCGACGGCGCATCGATGGGCCATTAACTTGTCAGGCCGAGTAACGGCTTTTTCAGGCAAAATCAGGAAATAATTAGCTTTTACAATGTCACCGCTTTGATACGCGCGTTTCCATTGACCAAACGTCCCTCCCTCGCGAAGCCGATCCTGTGCATTTTTGCGGAACGTACCAAGAATATCATGGCTAAACGAGTCAGCAATTCTTTTGTCTGCTATATCAAGCAGATTCAACACTTCGAAGCAGATGGTTTCAATATCCGCGCCAGGTTGTTTCGTCTGCTCCAGCAACAGACCAGCCTCTTTGATGTAGTCATTAGAACTGCTCTCCCACCAGCGTTCGAGCTTCGTCAAGTCGGCTGCAATGTCCGCCATTTTCGCGTATCGTCGCATGCCCGTTCTTTGTGTTCCAGACAGGATGTTCTTCATCCCGTTGGACAGGCTACCCCAGGCTTTAGGCTCGTCCAGATGATCAGGAACTGCTGGTTGCCCTATGAGAAGCCGATATAGCAATCGCAGTAACGTGTCTATATCGGTGCTGACATCAAACTTATTATGTGCACTAAGGAGGTTCCAGTCCACAACCAGGATGTGGCGGTTCTCCACATCCCAGAAGACATTGCCCGGTTGAAAGTCAAGATAACTGCGTTTCAGACCTTCATGCAGAAGCTGAAATGTGAGTGCCAACTCCTTCCCTAGCCGAATACCATCCAGTTCATCCAGCACCGGGAATGTGCCGCTATCTTGCATTAGCGAGTCCAGCGCCTTCCCCTTGGCCAGCGTCATAGCGAAAAACGGTATTGGCGCATCGGAAAACCCTTCCACCCGAGGAATGAGCGGGACATCCTCGCTCAGCAATTGAAGTGCTTTACCCTGGGAGGCAAGTATATTCAATGTTTCGCGCTCCTTTAAGAAGAAAGCACGTTCTTCGAGCGACAGCCCCACATCCATTACTTTGACCGCTACCTGCGGGTTGCCATCCTTATCAAGGGCTTGCGCTCGCCACACCTGACTGTATTTCCCACCACCCAGCGACGCAAGCAGACAATAACGCTTTCCGGCGCTGTCAGTAAGAACTGTATTGATTGCTGGAATCTGTGTGGGTATTGGTTCCATGCCTTCCTTACCTATCTCGCTGCGCCCTCTTCCAGGGTCATTGTCGCAGCAACTAATAGAGCCAAATCCTGCGCATCCGTATTGATCATCTGAGATGCTTGGTGCACAATATCGTCTCGAACCTTGTCAAACAACTGATAGCGTTCCGAAACATCCTGTGGAATACCCTTAGTAACCTCATTCGCAATGATATCTCTTGAATCTGGCGCATTCTCCATCAAAGCTACGAAGCTTTCCGCCACTTTGCCAAATGAAAGCGACCTCATTTTGCGAAGTACATCATCACGCTGATCGCCAAATCCAAACTTAGGTGTAATGACCAGCCTAGTATTGTCCTCGTTGAAACTCACACTAAAAACCCCATACAAGATAGCGCGCCCCAGCAATTTCAAGTCGGCTTGTTTGCGACCCGCCAGTTCAGTCAAGCATGGTGAAAATGCGATGCCCCCACCGCCTTGCTGGATTGGGCGGGTGCGCAAGCCTGATGGTAGTTTTCCCGCAGCCATATTCTCCAAGACTGTGCTGGCTTGTTCTTCTGCATAGACATGCAGATCAGCCTTGTTCGCATTGAAGTAGCTTGTCATGCCTGCAGCGTAAACATCCATTCCGCGCATGGGCAAGACATGCCTCACCTGAAAAAGGTGACATTCCATGTTATCGCCTGTTGCTCCCTGCAGCACATTGAATGTCTCACGGTTTCCAAACCGGGTCTTAATCGATTCGGCCATCGTCTGCACGATGGGCATATCACTAGGGCCGCTGAAATACTGGAATGACTCAAGGGGAATGGCCCACTCTTCTGGTGGTAGTGTATGCCAGCGACATAACGTGGTTGATTTCTCGATGAGTTCATTGGTCAGGTTAGCCACGCTTTCAGCCAGCTCCTGCTGTATGTTGCGGCTGATTTGTATGCGCGAGTATGACTGCGCAATACTGTGCAGCGCCTTGATCATGGCTTCAGGCTTATCCGCTGCAACACCGAATGCGCCCCAATTCTGGCCAATTGCATCTCGAAGTGTGCGTTTCTTATCGTAGACATCCGGCACGCTCAAATCCTGAGGAAGCACAATCACATCGAGCGAGATATCTTCACCGCGATCAACAAACCGCCACCACATCCGTCGGCGCATTTCCAGCCATGGTTTTGTTGGTGCAACATACTGGTTGAATATCTTCGCTTCATCCTGTGGGCTCATGAACAACCGTTGAGCATGCGACTGGCATGCATACTCAAATACCTGGTAGGCTGCCTTCCAACGCGATTGCCATGCGGAGTACAACCTGCCCGTACTTGAGCCGGCCTGTGTTACCATCGGCTTTGCTGGTCTTATTCCCAGAATGGCGCTGTGTGAAGTCGCCTGTTCCGAGCGTTGCTTGACATCCTCACCCACAGAAGCCGTCCAGCGTTTTATGGATTGGTCAATCTTGTCCGTCTGCGGTTTCCACGCTGGGAATGCTTTTGCTAACTCAATAACAAACTGCTGCGCCCAGCGCAAATGATTTGTACCCGGCACATTAATCTTTTCTTCCAAAAACACAAAGACATGCCGATATACATCGCTGGTAGATAATCTCAATGCGCCGTCCCGGGTTAAACCACGTGTATGCAAAAAGTTGTCGACGTCAAGCGATCCTACCGTTATTTTTCCAATCTCTCCACGATGAATAGATTCTCCTGCACTATCAAGTTGTTCCCATGGCAGTAAGCCAGTGTCAGCATCAAACAACACCTTATGAACCAGGTGCCCCTCAATAATCTGGCGCATTTCATCGATTGGCACGCGTAATGTGTAGGAACCCATGGAGCCCACAACCGCTTCAAGCGATATCTGACCATGCCGTACTGGCTCTGATCCCTGGTTTAGCGAAATCTGGTAATAGCGATTGCAGATACTCTGGTTGAGCAGTGAGATCAGGTTGCCTGAAAGAAAAGCCAGCAAGCCTTCCTGAGCAGGCCGTTTACTAATGTCGAAATGACCCTCACCCAGACCATCAAACAGCATGATCTCATCTAGTAAAGGCCCTTTGCCTGTAGCAACCAGCTCGGCATGCCCCAGGCGAGGGGCATACTCCCACTTCACATCGGTTGTTCTCTGCAAACGCATCAACTCGCGCATCGTTGCGAACGTACGTTCGTTGCGGCGCGCAGGACTCAAGGCATTTTCCCAGTCGGCATTCTGCGTCGCCAGGCACAAAGCGATACGGCCGATCTGGTCTTGCCGGCTTATCCTGATTAAGTGAGCAATGTCACCAATCATGCTGCTGCCGTCGTCGCTAAAAGCATCCGAGATGATGTACACGGATACATTTGACAGTTCTCCGATTGCATTTGTGATTAGTGCCCACAGTTTTGATTCAGACTTCCCACTGGCAAGGTCGGCAAATATCGCCAATCGCCCCACCGCGCGTCCAGGCGTATTGATACGTCTTTGGTCAAACCAATTCAAACCATCATGCCAGAGCAACCGGCTTCTTTTGTCCCTGTCCAGGTTCAATGACAGGCTTGTATAGCCAAGCGGATTTTCCGTGGGGCCTTGCGCGCCTGTCTCAGCCGTGTCAGTAGAAGCGCCGATATGCATCAGACGAATATGAGTCGCACGCGTATTCCAACCGATACCCATGCGTCCCTCAAGATGCGAAGCCAGATTCTTAATGACGTGCTCACCAGCAGAACCTAGTCCAATAAAGACAGCGGGACGCTGCCGCAGCCAGGGCGGAGATTCACGCGTAGTATCCGGCGCCAGGTTGATAGCATCCTTTACCCAATTACGAAATAACTCTTCTGATGAAACAGTCTTGGTTGAAGATGACTCAGGCGAAATAGAGGCTGCAACTGCAGGCGTGGGAATAGACTTCGACTTTCGCCCTTGTGAGAACACGGACGCGAAGGGTAATAGTCCCAAAGCTAATAAACTAAAAAATGAGATGACCACTACGGGCAGCGCAGGCAGAACAAGTAGGCCAAGCCCTGGTGGAAGTATGAATTGTAATAGTGCTCCCTGGCAATCGATCATGCGAATTTCTCCCGGGTTATCTACCAATTGCTGGAGTCCCAGCGCTTGCGGTACCACCGTATAGACAAAAGTTTCACTAAGCGCATTTGTGATCCAACCAATATGCCAGGTCACTTCAGTATCAGATACAGTTGCAGATGGTGAAGTCCCATTGCCAGCGATTCTGAACGACTTGGCCTGCACCTTTTCGTTAACGACAACATCACTGGCAATGGCGTTATTTACTTGCATTCCAAGCTCAGTAAATATTGCACTTAACTCATCTGGTGTCTGTGCCTGGCGAAAAATACCAGACGTTGCTAGCTGCCCTAATAGACCCGGAGACCAATCCTTTCCAACCAGACCAACAACCGCGATTGGGATAGAGTTTTTTAGTGCCAGTTCAGACTCACGCAACGCTTCAGCAGGTTCGCTACCGCCATCCGACAAGAGCAGGATTAACCGAGCCGCATTACTGCGATGACCTGGCCCCATCAATTCGGTACGCGCAGCCTCAAGCGCACTAGCAATACTGGTACCGCCATGACGGACAGAAGTCGACATAACATTGCGTAAGGCCAATCGGCTGTTCGTCAGTGGTTGTGCTGCCACAACGCTATCTGAGAACTGCATCACGGACACATGCTGGGCGTCAAGGTCAAGACTGCCAATGAATTGCTGTGCCGCCTGCATCCCTTGATTCAGCGGGTCGCCTGTCATTGAATTGGACGCATCGATTAACAAAACCACATCAACCGAACGTCGGGTTTGCACACAACTGGTGATTGAAACGTTACCGGATAGATGTACTGCAACTGGTTCCGTACCAAATGTAAATGCTCTGTCCAATCTGCGTGCCCCAGACTTATTCACTGAAATCGTTGGTGTTATTAGTACAAATAACAACAGCGCTGTTGTGAGAGTAAAAACAATAAGAAGTGATATAAGCCCGATTTTGCGAGACATAAACATTACTCGATCAACCTCTCTATTCACTGTATTGCATACTGCATTCCAATAACAGAGAGGTTGACATAAGATGAACTGATAACTCTCGTCCCTTACAAAATGGGCCGCTCAAATGGTTTCAGCTATTTTTCGTTGCGCCTTTGTTGAGCAAACTTAAGGTGGCTCTCTTTTCGTTGGACTCTTTCATCGAACATTAGTTGCGCCACATCTGCCAAATCAGTGTAGGCCTGCTTAAAGTCGTCAGGTTCTCCAGGTGGCAGTTTGGTATTGCGCCTTCTTTCAACATCTAATTCGCGGATACGCTGCCTGAGCCACGCCACAATCAAGTTGACGCTCGCGACTCTCGTATCGACTGGTGAACTAGCCTGCTCGCGCAGGAATGCGAGCCACGCATCCGGACCACGCTGACGTTCCTCGTTCTCAAGCGCATCAGTGGCCTCGTTGTAGTCAATACGCCATGTGCTATTGGTTGATTGGTCAAGGCCTTCCAGAACAAAGAACCGTGCTGCTTGGAACGCGCTCCACAAAGTATCACTTTTTGGTGTCAGCATCAAAGGACGCTCGTATGTCGGAATATTAAGTTCATACCAGGAACGAGCGCCATCTGACTGTGACTGTAACCATTCCAGTGCCCAGCAGATGAGGAATTGCTCCAAGCGGTCGGGATACTCCAACAGCATAACCACCCACGGGTGAAATACGCGATATGTCTGTTTTTTCTTCTCAGATAATAGTTTCTCGTAATGCGCCGCATTTGCTTCTGCCGGGAAATTATGGTTGAGTTCCGGCGTCATTTTCTCGTTACGCAGATAAGCAGCCATGCAATCATGCCAAGCACTAAACAGCCCGACTGGCATCAGGTCATTCGTGCGCACGATAGTACATTTATGCATGTCCTCACTGCCAACTCCGTCAATGAGCTTCCCCTGGTTCCGTGTGTCTATCGGCAGCCCCAGCAAATTTCTACGCGCCTCAACTGTCTGTTGTATGAACTGTGCTGTTGCCCTGCTAACCGGTTTATTATCTTTATCATATTTACTGATTCGAATAAGCTCAGACCACATTGCCGCACCTCCCTCAACATCGGGTTGCCGGTCAAAGAGCGGCTCCGCCTTCCTCGCAATCTCAGCTGCAAATGTCTCGGCCGTATACCGTTTGTTAAGCAGGTCAGCAATATGAGTCGCTGAAGGAAGATTGCCAAATCTGCGAATGGTATAGCTCTGCATGCCATTCAAATTGCGCTGCGTCAGGCTTTTTTGCATATCAGGTTGCTCCTGGCCAGTTGACGTGGCTAGTTGCACACTCGCTTCATCTGTTGGCTCAATTGACAAATTCAACTTGAATTTGTCACTGCCTGGCGCAATGCTCCATTTCACTGCTGTCATCAAACGGCTAACTTCCGCTTCTTCCTGATCTTGTGGATATTGCATCTCACCTAAGCGTGTCTGCACCGTCGTTAATCGCACATCGGCTTGCCACGTCTGGTCAATTTCACGGCGCTGTTGCTCAAGTACAGTGTATAAACCTTCGACGCCGGTTGCAGGATCACCAGTGGCCAATTCTTTGATCCACCTGCCCAATTCCTCTCGCATTTCCAAGGTGATCTGTCGCATGGAACGCGCAGTACGCACAATGGTGTCGTGCAATAGCTCATCTTTTCGAGCATCAGCCACAGTCTGCTCAGATTTCAAATATGGAGGCTGTGTACTATGTGCCTTCGGGTGTTCAACTAAACCTATCAGCACCTTAATTCCTGAATATCGGATCATCTCAGTCTTGGCTCTATCCCTTGCATTGATGGCTTTCATATAGGGTTGAACTTGCTGGCGTGTCTCACGAACTTTATCCATGAAGGCAAGTACGCCATCAAATTCCTTCGCCAGTCCATCTAGTAAGTCATAACAATAGCCCACTCGTCCGCTCTTATCGCCACCCATCAGCATTTTTAGTAACCATATTTGCGCCAGTCGACGAAAGATATCTATCTGTGCATCTTTGCAAACATCCAGAGCGTCGCCAAAGGTTCCTCGCTTTTCCTCGTTATTTGAGGTGCGGAAACCGTAATGGTCTCTTGAAAATTGCGTAACCAATCGGTCAGCGCGCGCAGGGAAGTCTTTTGGTTTTTCCTTTAGGTCCTTGCTGGTTTTGATAACATTCTCAATGCGTAGATTTGACTCAAGGCGGATCTTTCTGATGACCTCAGCAATGTCCAGCCGATCACCCAGGTTGGTAAATGCAACCAACCATGTCCGCCCACCATAGCTTCCGTTAGCATACTGATTGACAAAGTCAGGATTGTTTACACCACCGGACTGCATTATTTCAGAAACCTGCTGAAAGAAGACAGTAGGAGCTTCGGTTTTACCATCATATTCCTGAGGGCCGGTGATCATTGCCGCGGCTTCTTCACGCCCAGCCTTACCAGAACCCGTCGGATTTATGTTGTCAACACGTGCGATACGGCCAAGCACTTCACTATCCGGGATTGGTTTTACAAGACTATTTAGCCAGCTGACCGTTAGTCGCCGTGAAAATTCTTGCTGAGCATAGTAAACAGGTGCTTTATATGTATGCGTGCCGATAGTGCTGTAAAGGGGAACGCCAGGATAAGACGCATACTCTTTCAGTACATTTTGCGCTTGTTTAGTGTATTCGTCTCCAGCTTGCTCATCGAGGATGGCACTGATTGCGTCTGCAACAGTCGGGTCAACGCCATTCTCAGCCTCCGCAGCAACACGAGCACCACTACGCACTCCGTCAACCAGGTAGCACACATCAAAAAGCTTCTGCCTGATCTGCGGGATCTGCAAACTCCTGTCACTTGCGTTATAAATCATGCTTGGCAATGCAAATGACTGGCTGACAACCATAAAGCGATTGAGTTCACGCCAAGCGGCAAAACTTCGCGCTAACATATCATCATCTGCATCCGCGTCAAAAGCTCTCGGTAGCACGAAGTAACCGCGCAACATGATAGGCACATTCCGCGCACGGTGCCGAGCCAATAGTGCCAGGTCGATAAACAACCCTGATCCAGTGCCGCCAGCGAAGGAACCGGCAATAATGATCTCTAGGGTTTGACCATTTAGATTATTTGCCAACTCGCCTATTTGTGTATCCAGCCTTGTCCAGATGGACGAGGTGCCTGGATCCCGCAAATCCTCAAATAAGCCCATGCGTCCCAACTGGCGAAGTTTACCCGCTCCGTCT
>CAIQQO010000263.1 GCA_903873965.1 uncultured bacterium | reverse complement strand
TGCCCCTTTACGCCCTGCTCGTTCGGCGTTACGCTTAGGGTATGTCTGTGCTAGAAACTCTCACAGCCTTGCGTGCCGATACCGAATTCATGCCGAATGTGACCGCATGGGAGCGCGCGCCCGCGCAACCCGCGCGGAATGTGCCCTTTCCCGATCGGTTGCATCCCGATGTCATCGAGGCGTTCAAACAGCGCGGCATCGTGTCGCCCTATACCCATCAGGCGCAGGCCATCGAAGCCGCCCTGGCGCGCCGCCATGTCGTCGTCGTCGCCAGCGCCGCCGGCGGCAAATCGATGTGCTTCCACGCGCCGATTGCCCATGCCCTCGCGAGCGACCCCAATGCGCGCGCCTTGTGTCTCTTTCCCACCAAGGCGCTCTCGCAGGATCAGTATGCGCACTTAAATGAACTCATCACCGCTGTGCAATCTCCGCAACCGTCGATTCTCCATGCCCCATCGCCCATCGCCATCTACGACGGCGACACGCCGCAGGCCAAACGCGCCGACATCCGCCGCGATGCGCGCGTGGTGATCACCAACGCCGACATGCTGCACCTGGGCATTCTGCCGCACCACACCCGGTGGGCCGCCTTCTTCAAGAACCTGCGCTACGTGGTGATCGATGAAATGCACGCCTACCGCGGCATCTTCGGCAGCCACCTGGCTAATGTTATTCGCCGCCTCAAGCGGTTGTGCGCGTTCCATGGCTCTGCGCCGACGTTCATCCTGGCCTCGGCCACGATTGCGAACCCGCGCGAGCATGCCGAGAAGCTGATCGAGGCGCCCGTCGAGCTGGTTGATGACGATGGCAGCCCGCACGGTGAACGGCATATTCTGGTGGTGAACCCGCCGATGGTCGATGCCGACCTGGGCATTCGGCGCAGCAGCGTGTTTGTCGCGCGCGACATTGCGGCGCGCTTTGTGAAGGATGGCGCGCAGACGATCTGCTTCGCGCGCTCGCGCCAGGATACCGAAGTGCTACTCACGTATCTGCGTAACCTGCCACTGCCCGTCAGTTTCGGGCGCGCCACTATCGAGGAGATTTTACTCGGCAAGCGCAGCGCCAAGCGCAAACCACCCAGTTCGCCCATCGTGGGCTATCGCGGCGGCTACCTGCCCGAAGAGCGCCGCGCCATCGAGGCCGACCTGCGCAACGGCGCCGCCCGGTGCGTGGTGGCGACCAACGCGCTCGAACTGGGCATCGATATCGGTGAACTGGACGCCTGTGTCATGCTGGGCTATCCGGGCAGCATCGCGAGTTTCTGGCAACAGGCGGGCAGGGCCGGACGCCGCCGCAATGCCTCGGTGGCCGTGATGGTCACCAGCGCCACCGCGCTCGATCAGTACCTGGCCGCGCACCCGGAGTATTTGTTCAAACAAACGCCCGAGCATGCCCGCGTCGCGCCCGATAACCTCGGCGTGCTCGCGGCGCACGTGGCCTGCGCCGCGTTTGAACTACCCTTCGACCGCGGCGAGGGGCTGGGCAAGGCCGACATCGATGAGCTGCTCGATGCCCTGGCTGAAGAAGGCGACCTCCACGCTTCGGGCGCTGCCGCCACGCCCCTGTTCCGCCGGCAGGGCGCGAGTCAAACCAACCCCAAATCCCCGCCGACCCGCTACACATGGGTTGGGGAGGGGTATCCCGCCGACCGCATCAGCCTGCGCGGCATCGGCGATCGCGTCATCGTGGTCGATGGCGACAGCGCTGGCCCGGTTGAGCGGTTGATTGGCGAGACGGAACGCAGCACAGCGCCCGGGCGCGTGTATCCCGGCGCGATCTATATGCACCAGGGCGAGATGTACCAGATCACGGCGCTCGATTGGGAGCAGGGCTGCGCCACCGCGCATCGCGTCGATTCCGATTACTTCACCGATGCGAGCGTACATTCGGAAGTGGTGGTGTTGCAGGAATTTGAGCGAGAGAGCAAGGCAACGGAAGAGCAGGCGAGCGAGAAGGGGAAGAAGCCGGAAACCGCGAGTGTGGCGTATGGCGAGGTGGAAGTGACGACGCGGGCGCGGCGCTACCGGCATGTGCAGTTCAACACGCATCGCACGCTGGCGTGGGGCGAGATCGACCTGCCGGCGCAGCACTTGTTCACCACCGGCTACTGGTTTGCCATCCCCGAGGAGATCACGCAGCAACTGGCGCGCGAGGGTGTGCTCAAGCTGCCCAATGACTATGGGCCGAACTGGGCGCAGCAGCGCGAGGCGGCGCGCGCGCGCGATCATTTTCTTTGCACCGTGTGCAACGTGCCCGAACCGCCCGACCGCCAGCATGATGTGCATCACAAGCGGCCATTCCGAGAATTCAAGTACATCCGCGGCGAGAACGATCACTACTTGAAGGCCAACGAGTTGACCAACCTCGTCACCGTGTGCCCCACCTGTCACCATGACATCGAGACGGCGGAAGCGACCCGCACCGCGCTTGAAGGGCTGGCCTACCTGGCGGGCAACCTCGCCTCGCTGTTTGTGATGTGCGACCCCGGCGACCTGAGCACCCTGTCTGACATTCGCAGCGCCCACACGCGCCTGCCCACGATCACGATCTATGAGCAGGTGCCCGGCGGCACAGGCTTAAGCGATGAACTGTACAGCCATCACCGCGAACTGCTCAAGATGGCCGAACAGCGCATCCGCGAATGTCCGTGCGAGCACGGCTGTCCGGCGTGCGTCGGCCCGATCGACGAAGCCGTACAAGCGCGCGACCTCAAGGCCGACACGCTGCGCCTGATCGACATGCTGTTGAAGCGCGCCGTGGATACGCCCAAGATGGCATAGCCATGCAGATCACAGACAAGCCGGCGCGAGTGACGGTGCCGATGGTGTGGCGCGACACACTGCAGGCTTTCAGCGCAAACTCGGCCTCGATCCTCACGGGCGCGGTGCTGGGCTTTGCCATTGCCGCGGTGCTGGCTGCCTTGGCAGGCGCCTATGTCACACTCGAATCCTACGCGCGCACCAGCACCATCCTCATTACCTATGGCCCAAGCCGCATCATCCCCCTGCTGGTTGAAGGCGTGATCGGCCTGCCCGCGGCTGCCTACGCGCGCGGCGTGATATCGTGGCGCATCCTGCACCCGGATCAGCCCATACGCACCCGTTCCGTGTTGCGCGCCGTGTGGCCGTTCTGGTTCACGTTGCTCGTGTCCACGCTCATCATCAGCGGCCTGTTTTTTGCCGGCAATGCCGGGTTGAATGCGATGCTGACGGAACAGGGGCTTGATCTGGCCGACGTGGGTCAGCTCAGCGCCACGGCCAACGGCATGGTGCACTCGATCATCCTGCGCACCATCGGCAGCCTGATCCCCGACCCGGGCGCACCGTTCGCGCAACTGTTGAGCTACATGCGCCTGGAATCGTCGCGCCTGGGCACCTCGCTGGTCTACGCCGGCGGCCTGAGCTATTACTACGTCAAGAACATACAGGAGATCCCGCTGTCGTGGTTGTATGGCGCGGGCGGGCTGGCGCTGTTATTAAGCGTCGATGTGCTGCACCGCTTTGTGGTTGCCGCCATCATCCTGACGCCCGGCCCGGGAAGCCTGCGCCGGGTCGGGGCTGCCATCATGCTGGCCGTGCGCCACTTTGGGCTGGTGCTGGCGCACATCTGGCTGGTGCGGCTGGTCGTGTTTACGGTCAGCACCGTCTTCATCACGGCGCCGATCGTGCTCACGCAGAGCATCCTGGTGCCGCTGCTGATCCGCTCCACCGGCGCCGCGTGGCCGTATCTCGTCAGCACCGTCATCCTGGCGATCAGCATCGCGTTTGTCAGCATGGTGCTGCTGGCCTTTGGCATCGTCTATGATGCATGCCTGTATCGCCGCCTGCATCACGTGTGATCGCTCATGCAATGCGCTAACATGGCGCTAATGTTATTCTGGCAAGACTTGTTGAGGATGGAACCAATGTTTGAACACAGGGGTGGACTATGAATCTAAACCAGTACACGGAAAAGGCGCAGGACGCGCTGCTGAGCGCACAGCATGTGGCGCAGGAATATGGCAATTCGCAGATCGAGCCGGAGCATCTGTTGCACGCGCTGTTGGTGCAGGAGGGCGGCATCGTGCCGCAGGTGATCACCAAGGCCGGCGCGCGCCCCGATGTCATCGACAGCCTGATCGTGCGCGAGATTCAACGCAAGCCCAAGGTGAGTGGCAACGCGTCCACGCCCACGCTATCGCGCGACCTGACCGCCGTGACGCAGAAGGCCGAGGCCGAAGCCAAGCAGATGAAGGACGATTATGTCAGCACCGAACACATGCTGCTCGGCCTGGCCGATTCTGGAACGCAGTCCAAGGCCGCGAGCATCCTGCGCGACAATGGGTTGACGCGCGATGCCATCCTGAAGGCGCTCGTCGCTGTGCGCGGCAGCCAGCGCGTCACGTCGCAACAGCCCGAAGGCACCTATCAGGCGCTGGAGAAGTATGGCCGTGACCTGACCGAGATGGCGCAGCAGGGCAAGCTCGATCCCGTCATCGGGCGCGATGAGGAAGTGCGCCGCGTCATTCAGATTCTCTCGCGCCGCACCAAGAACAACCCGGTGCTGATCGGCGAACCCGGCGTCGGCAAGACGGCCATCGTCGAGGGGTTGGCGCAACGCATTGTGCGCCGCGACGTGCCCGAAGGGTTAAAAGACAAGCGCATCGTGTCGCTCGATATGGGCGCCTTGATCGCAGGCGCCAAGTTTCGCGGCGAGTTTGAGGAGCGCCTCAAGTCGGTGTTGAAGGAAGTCACCACCAGCAACGGCGCGGTCGTGCTGTTCATCGACGAACTGCACACCGTCGTGGGCGCGGGCAAGGCCGAAGGCGCGATGGATGCGGGCAACCTGCTCAAGCCCATGCTGGCGCGCGGCGAGTTGCATTGCATCGGCGCGACCACCATCGACGAGTATCGCAAGAATATCGAGAAGGACGCGGCGTTGGAACGGCGTTTCCAGCCGGTCATGGTGGATGAACCCAGCATCGACGATACGATCAGCATTCTGCGCGGCTTGAAGGAACGCTACGAGATTCATCACGGCGTGCGTATTCAGGACGCGGCCGTGATCGCGGCGGCCACGTTGAGCGCGCGCTACATCACCGACCGCCAGTTGCCCGACAAGGCCATCGACCTGATCGACGAGGCCGCCTCGCGGGTGAAGATGGAGATCGACTCCAAGCCCACGGCGCTCGACGAGATCGACCGGCGCGTGCTGCAGCTCGAAATTGAGCGCGAGGCCTTGAAGCGCGAGAAAGACGACGCCTCGAAAGAGCGCCTGCAGAAGATCGACGCCGAGATTGCCAGCGAGAAGGAAAAGGGCAACGCACTGCGCTCGCAGTGGCAGATGGAGAAGCAGGCCATCCAGAGCGTGCGTGGGACGCGCGAGGAAATTGAGCAGACCAACGTGAAGATCGAGCAGGCCGAGCGCGCCTCGAATCTGGAAGACGCGGCCAAGCTGCGCTATGGCAAGCTGCGCGAACTGGAAGGCAAGCTGCGTCAGGCCGAGGAAGCGTTGCGCAATATGCAGCGCGGCAATCCTTTGCTGAAGGAAGAAGTCGGCGCCGACGACATCGCGGGCGTCGTGTCGCGCTGGACGGGCGTGCCGCTGAACAAGCTGCTCGAAGGCGAGGTGTCGAAACTGATGCAGATGGAAGACCGCCTGCGCGACCGCGTGGTGGGTCAGGAAGACGCCATTCACGCCGTGTCGAACGCGGTGCGCCGCGCGCGCGCCGGGCTGCAAGACCCGAACCGCCCGCTGGGGTCGTTTCTGTTCATGGGGCCAACCGGTGTCGGCAAGACCGAGACAGCCAAGGCGCTGGCCGAGTTTCTGTTCGACGACGAGGGCGCCATGATCCGCATCGATATGAGCGAATACCAGGAGCGCCACACGGTGTCACGCCTGATCGGCGCGCCTCCGGGCTATGTGGGCTACGAGGAGGGCGGCCAGTTGACCGAAGCCGTGCGCCGCAAGCCGTACTCGGTCATCCTGCTCGACGAGGTCGAGAAGGCGCACGCCGAGGTGTTCAACGTGTTGCTGCAGGTGCTGGACGATGGTCGCATGACCGACGGGCAGGGGCGCACGGTGGATTTCAAGAACACGGTCATCATCATGACGAGCAACGCACTCACCGGCGGCGGCGAGTCGACCAATCTCAGCGCGCTGTCCAAGGACGAGATCCTCCGCGCGCTGCAGCGCATCTTCCGCCCGGAGTTTTTGAACCGCATCGATGAGATCGTGGTGTTCCACAGCCTCGGCGCCGAACACCTGATGCGGATTGTGGACATTCAGCTCAGGCGGCTGCGCAAGCTGCTGGCCGATCGCAAGATCAGCCTTGAAATCAGCGATGCGGCCAAGGCGCACCTGGCGCAGGCCGGCTATGACCCGGCATTCGGCGCGCGCCCGCTGAAGCGCGTCATCCAGCACGAGTTGCAGGACCCGCTGTCGCTGGCGATTCTGGGTGGCCAGTACCGCGAGGGCAGCACGGTGCATGTCGATGAGGACGCTGTGGGCGGGGAGCTGGTGCTGAGCTGAAACGTGACGCGTAAAACGTGAAACGTAAAACGTAAAAAGAAGGATTGCGTTCCCTTGCGCGTTGGTCGGGGCGAACGGACAATGCCTAATCCGCAGATTACACAGATTATTCGGAAGCCGAATTATGAATTATGAATTACGAATTACGTTTCAATCCTGGCCAACGCGCGTTGCATGAATCACACGGTGCATTGATCGGGTGCGGGGTTGTGGCCATTGGGATTGTGTGTCATCGTCGTCGCAAGGGCATGCCAAGCCACATTGCCAGGGAATCTCATGTAGGTTGAGGTTCGTGCGGCAATGCTGTCGCCCCTGCGATGATACGGATACAGATACGGATTCGGATACGGAATCGGACGCCATCCGTTCCGGGGCGTCGGTCGGGGAGGTAGGGGTGATACCTACGTTTGCCCGACGAAACCATGATTATTACGGCGTTGATGGCAATGTGGCTTGGCATACACCCCGGCCACGGCATACACACGTTGCGTGAATGGGGTGCGGGGTTGTGGCCATTGGGGTCTTGTGTCATCGTCGTCCGGGGCGAAACGGACAATGCCTAATCCGCAGATTACACAGATTACACAGATTTCATGGATAGGAACGGAGATGATGATCCGTTCTTCTTTACGTTTTACGTTTTACGCGTCACGTTTCACGTTTTACGGCGCGGTTGTTGGCACTACAGCGTCTTGAGCGCCTTGACCAGTATGTCGAGGCCGTGCTGCAGGCGCGTTGGTTCGGTCAGGCACGACAGCATCAGGTGGACGCCGCGCGTGTAGCTGTAGAAGAAGCCGGGATGCACCAGCACGCCCGCATCGAGCAGGCGCAGGATCAGGTCTTCTTCTTCGCCTGGCCAGTCGCGCACCGCGGGGAACAGGTAGTACCCGCCATCAGGCGCGCGCACCTCCAGCCCGTCGCAGGTGCTGAGCGCCGCCATCGCCAGGTCGAGGCTCGCCCGTATGCGCTCGCGCATCATGCCGACAAAGCCGCCGCCGCGTTCGAACAGGGCAGGCAGCATCGTTTGCGTCAACGTGTTGGCGCTGAGGAAGGTGTCGTTGAGCATCTCCAGCCGTTCAGCGTAGCGCGCGGATGCGGGTGCGTTGAGCGCGATCCAGCCCAGCTTCAGGTCGGGCAGCGCGAACATCTTCGACACGCCGTTGAGGTGGAACACCGGCACGCCGGGATGCAGCGCGCCCAACGGCGGCGTGTGCGGCGCGCGGTAGACGAACTCGGCAAATACTTCGTCGCAGATGATCGGCAACCCCAAATCGGTGAGTGCCGCAATGGCCGACTGCACCACCATGCCGGTCGGGTTGTGCGGTGAAATGATCAGCACGGCGCGGGTGCGTTCGTCGGTCTGCGCGTACAGGCTGGTCGGGTTGATCGCCCAGTCGCGCGACTCGTCCATGCGATAGGGGCGCAGTTCGACGTGGTAGATGCTGGCCAGATACTCGAACAGCGGATAGGTCACATCGGGCGCCAGTATGTTGTCGCCCGGCTCCGCCAACAGCGCAAACAACAGCCCGTAAGCCTCGCTGGTGCTGGCGGTGATGAACACATCATCGCGCTCAACGCGCAACGGTTGCGGGCGCGCCGCGTAGTATTGCACGATCGACTCGCGCGCCTGCGGCAACCCGCGCGGGTCGGGATTGTAGCGCCGCGTCGTCCAGTAGGCGTCGGCGGCCTCACGCAGGATATCGGGCGGGAAGAGCAAGCCCTGCTGCGTCGGGTTGCTGCTGGTCAGGTCTACATAACCGCGCGCGGCGGCGCGGCGGCGCGCCAGCTCGATGCGGTTGGCGCTCAGGTCGGTTTCGGCAAGAAATCCTGTCACGGTGTTACGTCAGATAAACGTGGCGATTTCCTCAAGCGGTTTCTTCGTGATGGCCGGGACCGTGGCGCCTACCGCCGGGTAGCCCACCACCAGCAACAGGAACGGGCGCTCGTTGGGCGGCCGGTTGAGAATCTGGTTGAGGAAATTCATCGGGCTGGGCGTGTGCGTGAGCGACGCCAGCCCGGCGTGGTGAATCGCGGTGATCAGCACGCCTGTCGCGATGCCGACCGATTCCTGCACGTAGTAGTGCTTGATGGTGGCACCATCTGCCGCAACGCCGTGGCTCTGCGCGAAGATCGCGATCAGGTACGGCGCAACATCGAGAAACGGTTTCTCGGCGTCGGTTCCCAGCGGTGCCAGCGCGGTCAGCCATTCTTGCGGCGCGCGCCCGGCATAAAAGGCGCGTTCCTCTTCTTCCGCCGCCAGCCGAATGCGATGCTTCACGTCGGGGTCGCCTACAACGACGAAATGCCACGGCTGTTTGTTCGCGCCGTTGGGCGCGGTGCCGGCGGCGCGCAAGCACGCTTCGATGATGTCGCGCGCGACAGGCCGGTCGGAGAACATGCGCACGCTGCGGCGGTTGGCCATTTCGGCGCTGAACTCGGCGGAGCGGCGGCGCATCTCGTCCAGCGGCAGCTCGTGATACTGGCTCAGGGGTACGGGAATGGATGTGCTCATATGATTACACCTGCGAGACAATAGCCTGAACGCGCCCTACCTTGCCATTGGTCAGCATCACCTTGATGCCGTGGGGATGGGTGGCGCTGCTGGTCAATAGACGCGCGACGATGCCGGTGGTCAGCGCTCCGCTGCGCTGATTCTGCTTCTCGACGATCTGCACCGTCATGCCCGGCTGGATTTGGGTGCGTGTGGGTGGATTTGCCATTGCCCTATAGTGTACTTGGATTATGGCTAAGTGATCTTTTCCCATTCATCATTCGAGATGGCCAGAAAAGCATCCACCACCTGCGGGTCGAATTGCGTGCCGGATTGCTGCCGCAGGTAAACGCGCACGTCGTCATCGGGCATGGGCAAGTGATACGGCCGGTTCGAGCGCAAGGCATCCCACACGTCCACGATCGAAAAGATGCGCGCCCAGAACGGTATGGCCTCGCCCTTCAGCCCCTGCGGATAACCAGTACCATCCCACCGTTCATGATGCGAGTACGGAACCTCCAGGGCGCGGCTCAGGAACGATATCGGCTCCAGCATGCGCAGGGCGTGCGCCGGATGCTGCCGCATCAACACCCACTCCTCCGCCGTCAGTTTGCCCGGTTTCAACAGAATCGTGTCGGATATCGCCATCTTGCCGATGTCATGCAGCAATGCGCCGCGGTGCAGGTGCACAATGCCCTCCTCCGGCACGCCCAGCAGGCGGCCCAGATACACCGTCATGGTGGACACCCGGCGCGTGTGACCCTGCGTCTCGTGATCGCGGAACTCCAGCGCGCGCGCCCAGCCCTCCAGCGTCGACTCGTACGCTTCGCTGATTTCCAGATTCGTTCGCTGCATGTTGGCGAACAACTCGCTGTTGTCAATCGCGATGGCAGCCTGCGCGCCCAGCGCATTGAGAAACTCCAACCACTCCTGGCCCGGGTCGTCTAGCGGCGCGCGCCGAAAGACTTCCAGCACGCCCTTCACCTGATTCTTGGCTATCAACGGTATGCCTACATAAGTATTGAAGCACTCTGCGGAGCCACCGCGTTGATGACCCGACAGCACCATCTGCCGTTCGCGCACCACGTGCGCCCCCGCGCCCTCACCCTGTACGGCCAAAGCGCATTGGTGGCCTGACAACCCGACGCTTTCGGCCAACCGCAGCGTATTCGAGGGCGCCTCCAGCAGCAGGAAATCCGCCGCGTCGACCGCAAGCTGGGTCATCACCTTGTCGAGGATGACGCGCAGGATCACCATCAAGTCAAAGCTGCCGGTGATCGAGGCATCAATCTGGCGCAGCGCCTCAACCTGGCGCAGCCGCCGTTGCGCGTCATCGTACAGCCGCGCGTTGACGATGGCCTGCGCCGCCTGCGCCGCAATACCCTTGAGCAGCGCCAGTTCATCCTCGCTGAACAGGCGCGTCTGCCCGAGCGCATACACCATGAGACAACCGACCATGCCGCCTTCGCGCGTCATGCTGGTCATCGCACAGGTGCGAATGTCATACTGCCGGCAGACCGCAGGGTCGGTCAGAGCCAAGCCTTGCTCGGCGTCAGCGAAGGCGTCGCCCAGGTGATCAACAACCAGTGTGCCGGAGGCGCCGGCTCGGCTGTTATAAGCGGCGTACGGGATGGCGCTGCGTTGCAGCACGAAACTGTCCGGCAACCCATACCCGGCGGCCATATCGAGCGTGTCCGTTTTGTCGGAATACAGGCTGACGCCGACAGCCGGCGCCGATAGGGCGCGCGCGGTTTCTTCGCAGATAGCGCCCATCACGGTGGCCAGATCGAGCTGCGCGTTCAGCCGGTCAGCGATGCGCACCAGGGCTTCGGCGCGCGCGGCCTCGCGTTGAATCTGCGCGGCGCTGGCGCTCAAGGCCGTTTGCGTTGCGCGCAGTTCGGTGTTGCTCTGGGCAAGCTGGTTGGCGCGGCGTTGCTCCATCTCATACAGGCGGCTGTTCGACATGGCAATGGAAATCTGGTTGGCCAGCAGCGGCAAGGTCTGTTGCAGCTCCTGCCGCTTGTACGGTTCGCCATCCGAGCGCGCGCCCAGCACCAGAAAACCGATCAAATCGTCGGCGACCAGCACAGGCACCAGCACTTCGGCCTGCAACAGGCGCAAAACATCCCACTCGCCAATCCACAACGCGCGCAGGCGCGGCAGTTCCATCAACCGATCGACGTGCATGCCCAGCCGATACGACGCCAGTTCGCGC
>CAIQQO010000262.1 GCA_903873965.1 uncultured bacterium | reverse complement strand
GTTCCCGGTACAGGTCGGCTTCGGGACCATTCGGGTACAACTGAGTGTTCGGTGCGAATTGGCTGATCCAGTTGGCGCCGGCAGGCTGGTGTTCCCGGTACAGATCGGCTTCGGGTCCCATTGGATAGGTACCGACATCTTTTGTTGCGGGGCGATTGAGCGTTACGGTGTTGAGACTCACTGGATACTTGGCGTGTGCTATCACCGGCGTTGCAGACATTAGACCGACCATTGCGATTGCAATTGATGCGAAATGGAATTTATTCTTCATGATATTGACCTTCGTTTGATTGAGTTTTGACTGAACGGTTGTTTGATTCTGAGCGTCTGAGTTTTTGTGATTGATCTGGGTTTTCATTTCTATCTTTCCTTTTGTTTTTCTTTTGTTCTTTCCTTTTGATGGCCTGTTTATACGCAAACGGGAGGGCGAAAAGGTGCCATTGGGTGTCAGACGATGTGTCATCATGTGTCATAGTGTGTCAAACAAGACCACCCGATAATCCAACACAGTCCAATACAAATGAGGCAAACCACTATGGCGATCGTCTATGGCACGCAAAGTTGCGCGTGTGAGTGGCGTTATTCGGCGGCGCTTCAAGAGACATTCGTCTGGACGAGTTTCGAGCGCGCCATCACCACGTTACAGACCTCGGCTGCGCCGAATTACTGACCGGGGCGATACTGTAGATCTATATAGGAGACCATCATGTTGCAAGGATCACGTATCGTGCTGCGCGGCGTTAGGCGCGACGATCTTCCGATTTTGTGGACGTATGCCAATGATGCAGAGGTTGAACTTACCGGCGGTGGTGATCCACCCATTCCCCAATCGCTTGAACGGATGCAGGCTGAGTTTGACTCGAACGCATCCAAGGGTGGACGCGACGGCACATGGTTTGCCATCGAAGCCGACGGTAAGGTGATCGGCCAATGCGGGCTGTTTGGCTGGGACAAGTTTCGCGGTGTGGGACACGGCTGCGAACTGGGTATCGCCATCGGCGACAAATCCTACTGGAACCGCGGCTATGGGCACGAGGCCATCGGGCTGCTGCTCGATTATGGTTTCATGTACTGGAACCTGCACCGCATCAGCCTCGAAACCAGCTCAATCAACCTGCGTGCCATCCGCTGTTACACCGCATGCGGCTTTATCGAAGAGGGCCGCCTGCGTCAGAATGAATGGCAAAACGGTCGCTTCGTGGACACTGTCGTAATGGGGATTCTGCGAGATGAATGGGCTGCCCTGCGCTGAGGCCACACTCCCGGAATCTTCTGAGATTCTGAGATTCCGGGAGTGCGATCTCTACCCTATAATCCAACACAGTCCAAACACTTGAGGTAAACCATTATGGCGATCATCTACGGCACACAGCGTTGCGTGTGTGAGTGGAGTTATTCATCGGCGCTTCAAACCGCCAATCCGTTTCGCGACATCGATCTGGATGTCGTGTTCACGCATGAGAACGGGCAGACATGGAGCATACCGGCGTTCTGGTCGGGTGGCCAGACATGGCGCATTCGCTTTGGTCCGCCGCTGGCAGGGCGCTATGCGTTCTATACCGTATGTTCCAATCCCAAAGACAATGGGCTGCATGGTCAGACCGGCGAGTTGATCGTTACTGCCTATGAGGGCGATCACCCGTTATATCAGCACGGACCTGTACGCGCGAGCGCCGATCAGCACCGTTTCGCGTATGAAGATGGCACACCGTTCTTCTGGCTGGCCGACACATGGTGGATGGGTTTCACCAAACGGTTGACCTGGCCGGGCGACTTTCAGACGCTGGCGGCAGATCGTATTGCCAAGGGCTTCACGGCGGTACAAATCGTGGCCGGGATGTATCCCGATATGGATTGGTACGACGAGCGCGGCGCAAACGAGGCAGGATTCCCTTATGATAAGGAATTGACCTGCATCAACCCCGCCTGGTACGACATGGCCGACCTGAAAGTGCAGTATATGGTGCATGCCGGGCTGATGCCTTGCATCGTGGGCTGCTGGGGCTATTTCCTGTCATGGATCGGTATCGAGCGCATGAAGAAGCACTGGCGCTATGTCATCGCGCGCTGGGGCGCTTATCCGGTGGTGTGGTGTCTAGCCGGAGAAGGCACAATGCCTTATTACCTGACCAAGACACCTGAGCAGGATGCCATCTTCCAGCAAGAAGGCTGGACCGAGATGGGTCGCTATGTGCGCACCGCCGACGCAATGCATCGCATGATCACGATTCATGCCGGCGGCAATGGCATCGGGCGCGACAACGTGAACGATGACAGCGTGCTTGACTTTGACCTGCTGCAGACTGGCCACAGCGGCTACGACAGCATCCAGAATACGGTGAAAATTATCACTTCGCAGGTTGTGCGCGAGCCGGCCAAGGTGGTCATCGACGGCGAGGTCAATTACGAAGGTTTCCTGTACGGCAACTACGACGAAGTGCAGCGCCTGGCGTTCTATGCCTGCATGCTGTCGGGCGCAGCCGGACACACCTATGGTGCGAACGGCATCTGGCAGGTCAACACGCGCGAACAGCCCTATGGCCCGTCGCCGCACGGCAACACCTGGGGCAACCGGCCATGGGATGAAGCCATGCACCTACCAGGCTCAGGCCAGCTGGGCATGGGCAAGCGCCTGTTGGAGCGCTACCGCTGGTGGGAGTTCCAGGCGCACCAGGAGTGGGTCAATCCTGCCGCTACCGTGGAGAATCCATGGTTGCACTATGCAGCCGGCATACCGGGTGAAGTGCGCGTGATTTACATGTACGGGCAGACATGGGGACGCAAGGTGCGCGTGCAGGGCGTTGAGCCGAATGTACAGTACCGAGCGTTCTTCAAGAACACCTGCACAGGCCAGGAGTATCCGCTGGGCGATGTTGTCCCAGAAGCGGACGGCAATTGGCTGATCCCGCAACAACCCGAAGTGCACGATTGGTTGCTGGTGCTCGAAAAGGCATAAATCCAAGTAAGGGCGAAGCATTGCCAATGACATGTGGGTTAACGTGGTTGTCTACGGCAATGCTTCGCCCCTAAGCCACGTGAACCCTTCCTCTAGTCTTAAGAAACTTGACAATCTTAAGATGTTGCTCTAGCATTCTATACATGGATGATAGACAAGTTGCAAGCCAGATCGGCAGTGTGCCAGTGGTTGTCTCGGCGGAGGAGCTTCGCGTCAACCTGGCCGATTATCTGGCGCGGGTTCGATACGCGGACACGGTGGTTGTTGTGGAAAAGTACAACCAAGAAACGGCTTTCATCATCAGTCCCCGCATGCTCCGGCGACTGATCAGCAGCAGTCAAGCCACATCTGCCGACCGGGCCAATGCGTTGAAAGAACTGGATGCTATTGTGAGCCAAGTACCGGATGTCGATCCGAAAACCTACAACAAGGCGATCAGCAAGGCCGTGACTGAGGTCAGAACTGAAAAGCGGCGCAAATCCAAGTCCGCATGACACTGCGCGCTGTTGTTGATACGAGCATACTGGCCAGCGCCTTGACCGGCAACCGAAGCGCTGCTCCACGCCACATCTATCAGGCCATCCTGAGCGGCCATGTCACGCTGATTTCGTCCATCACTACATTGCAAGAACTGGAACATGTGTTGAACCGACCCATCGTTGCGAAGTACCATCGCCTCAGCGTGGATGAAGTAGCCAGAATCATCGATCTGCTGGCGGTTGCAAGCGACTGGGTGGCCGGGTTTGTTTTGGCCACAGCTTCGCCCGACCGTTCTGATAACAAGTTTCTTGCCGCGGCGGTCGAAGGCAAAGCCGATTACATTGTCAGCGCAGACAAGAAGCACCTGCTCAGCCTGGGCCAATATGAAGGCATCCCGATCCTGACCGCCCGGAAGTTTGTTGACCAACTGGACGCTGCCCACCGCCCGCCGTCAATCGCATGACCCTTGCGAGGGGTGTCCGCATGACATCATCGCCTACCCGACAGCCCTCGCAAGGTTGATGAACGTCAGCAACTTCACTCCTGCAACGCGTACTCAATCGCCTGCTGCGCCGTCATCGCGCGCTGCTCCCCGGCTCCACCTACTCCTCCGCGCGCTGCTCGATCTTCCGCTCGATTCGCTGATCCGGGATAAACCAGATAATCGCGACGATGACGTAGCACGCGCAGGCCGCGAGCGGGATAAAGAACGCCAGTGGGATGGCGATCGTGTACAACGCCAGCGACAGTTTTCCCTTGCGGTCATCGCCAATAGCCACGGCAATGACGGAATCACCGCCGTGATTCGAAATCAACGCGCGCACGAGGAGGGTGTACGACACCGCGGAAAACCACAGTATGACGCCGTACAACGCTACGGGCGTCGCCTGGAATTGCGTTTCGCCCATCCAGCCCGTGACGAAGGGGATGAGCGACAGAAAGAAAAGTAAAAGCAGGTTCGCCCATAGCACGACGCCGTTGACGCGGCTGGCGGCGCGCAACAGATGATGGTGGTTGTTCCAGTAAATGCCGACGAAGACGAAACTCAGCACGTAGCTGAGGAAGATGGGGATGATCGGCACCAGCGCATCAAGGGTCGTGCCGGCTGGAACATGCAGTTCCAGCACCATCACCGTAATAATGATCGCTATCACACCGTCGCTGAATGCCTCCAGCCTTTCCTTGCCCATACTTGTGCTCCTATCCCTTCAACCCACTCGCCAATGTGAACGCACCATTGCTGTTCTCATGCCGCTGAACGACGTTGATGAACGCCAGCAACTTCACTCCTGCAACGCGTACGCAATCGCCTGCTGCATCGTCATTGCGCGGCCTTCGTCCCGGGCAGATTTCAGCGTCGCGTCATCCAGCTTATCAACCAGATCAGCCCTGTACGACCGGTATAGTTCCATATCACTAGGCTGAAGAGGAGCGTGAACTACGTCAATGAAAGCCTCGGCAGCGCCCAAAAGCTTCCCCACTCGAATGTAATCCACTTTTTTCATCGCAAGTCCTGCATACGCCGTCAGGCATGCGGCAATACCCTGTCGATCCACAGCTTTCACGTTTTTGAGCAGGCTGTCGCGGAACATCAGTGCAGCCGTTGCATAATCACCTTGATCTAGCGAATCGTAGCCTTGTATACGTGAGATTGGACCAGACCATAGAAGGTCGTCAGGATCAATCATCAATGGCTTGATAAGGTACTGAGTCGCCAATGCTATATGACCTTCACTTCGTTCAACTCCAGACATGTAAGAGACGTACATTTTCGTAAGGTACTGATCGCCACTAGCAGCAACAATGGGTAGAGCTTGTTCCAGATAGGCGCGCGCCGCAGAGGAATCACCTTTGCCCAACAAAACGATCGCCATCGTGAAGTACACAGAAACCAACTCACGCGGCATCCCCAATTCTGATGCAATTCCCCATGACTTTTGAGCAGCATCATGCTGCAGATTTCTTGCATCGTCGTATCGCGCATAAAAGTCCGCTAACGAGACATAAGCTAATCCGCGCTCGATTGTGATTTCCTGTGATGTTGAATTCGATAATAACAATCGCAACCAATCAATTCCCTCCATCTGGTGACCGCGAACCACCCAGAACCAGTGCAGCGCCGTAGCCATGCACAGGCCATTGATCAAGCTGCCATCTTCTCTTGCCCATTCCAATCCTGCCCTGATATTGTCGATTTCTACCTCAACCCGATCCAGTGTTTCCGGCTGTGCACGGCGTAATTGCGGTTCTGCGATCATGGCCATCTGGGCATAGTATTGCAAGTGCTTGTTTCGCAGCACCATCCCTTCGTCCATATCCGCCAGTTTCTCGCGCGCATACTGTCGGATTGTCTCCAACAACCGATATCGCCCCGATTCGTCCACCGTCACCAGTGACTTGTCGACCAGCCGCGTCAATGTGTCCAGCACATCGTCCAGTCCCTCGCTGCAAACGGATTCGGCCGCCTCCAGCGTCCACCCGCCGACAAACACCGCCAGCCGGCGCAACAACGTGCGTTCTGGCTCAAACAGCAGGCTGTAGCTCCAGTCAATCGCCCCGCGCAAGGTCTGCTGGCGCGGTAGTGCGGTGCGACTGCCGCCGGTCAGCAGGCGGAAGCGGTCATTCAACCGCTCCGCGATCTTCTCAACCGGCAACGCTCTCACCCGCGCCGCGGCCAGTTCAATCGCCAGCGGGATGCCATCGAGTCGCGTGCAAATCGTCTGCACGGATGGTGTGGTCAGGGGCGTGAGCGCAAAAGCCTGATTTGCCATGATCGCACGCTCGACAAAAAGCTGCACCGCTTCGTCGGGCGGGAGTGACGGCACGCGCCACGCCAACTCACCTGCCACGCCCAGCGCCTCGCGGCTGCTCGCCAGGATGCGCACGGCGTGAGATTGCTTCAACACGCCTTCTGCCAGCCGCGCGCTGGCGTCGATCAGGTGCTCGCAGTTGTCGAGGATGAGCAAAAGGTGCTTGTCGCGCAGATAGTCCGTGATGGCGTCGAGGATCGGGGTGTCGCGCTGTTCCTGCAAGCCCATGACGTTGGCGACCGTGCGCGGCAGCAGCGCCGGATCAGCCAGCGGCGCGAGTTCGACCAGCCACACGCCATCCTTGTACTGATCCAGCACACCACCCGCGACTTCGAGCGTCAAGCGCGTCTTGCCGATGCCGCCGGAGCCGGTCAACGTCACCAGCCGATGCGCATCGAGCAGGTTCTGCACCTCCGCCACTTCGGCCTCGCGCCCGATGAAGTGCGTCAGTTGGACGGGCAGGTTGTTGGGCGTTGCGGGTGCGACGGGCGTTGCGGGTGCGACGGGTGTTGTCGGCTCGGCGTCGATAACTGACGCGGTTTTCGCCAGCGCGATTAGCCGCTTGGCGGCCTCAGTGTCACGTTTCAGGTCGAGTGGTTCGACAAACTGGTGCTCGACCATGACTGCATCGGGCGCGCGTTGCCCGCTCTCCAGCCGCGTGATCTGCGACTCGGAGTAGCCCACGGCAATGCCCAGCTCGCGTTGCGTCAGCCGCGCACGCCGGCGCAAATACTTCAGTAAATCGCCAAAAGTTGTAAACGAATCCAGGTCTGTTCCCGCCATCACACGCTCCCCTCCGAGGCTAGATAGGGCATTCTACTCCAGCGCCTGTCATGTTTGTCAAGAATCGCGCAAGTTTCCGGCTGGTTCATGGCAACTTTTCGCGACTGCAGATCGCTATAGTCATCTCAACGAAATCGATCAGAAACCAAACAGCAGGAAATCAGCCATGTTTAACCAGAACGAACTTAACGAAATGACCCGCCGCTACCAGGATTGGAACACCCAGTTCAAGCAGCCGTTTTACATGTTCCAGAGCGACAAGCCCAGTCTCATTCAGCGCGTGTTGGTAGCCTTGCGCAGTGTAAAAAGCCTGTCAACATCAAAGACAACAGTTCGCCGCAATGCGCCATCCTACAAACCGCTCATGTCTGGAAAGTAAACTGCTCTTACTCATCCATCATTAACCCCAACACTCCCGGAATTTCGCTTGCGGATTCCGGGAGTGTTTTTGCATTTCTGCTGCGTTGAAAACACTGTTTGTGACTTGTGCGTTTCCACGTTTCGGATAATATCGGAGCAACGTCAGACGTCTGCATTGAAACTCAAAGCGAGGAAACCTAGATGGTTCTACAACAAGCAGTATTGCGCCCACGTATGTCCACCCTTCGCCAGATATTGCTCAGTTTCTACTGGTTCTCCACCAACACGCTATGGTCGGCCATCCTCATCATCACGATGCCCAGCCAGATCAAGGCTGCCGTCGGCGATGCCTCAAAAGGCAGTGCACTCGGTCTGGCGCTGGCCTGCGGCGCGATCATTTCGATGCTGGCCGCGCCCGTCTTCGGGTCGTTGTCCGACCGCATCCGGTTGCCGGGTGGGCGGCGCAAACCGTGGATTCTCATCGGGACAGCAGGCACCATTGTCGGTCTGGTGGGGTTGGCGTATCTGATCCAGCCTGGGCATCCCGAATCACTCGTCGGCTGGACACTGGCATTTCTGGTGGTGGAGTTGTTCAGCAACGTTGCCACAGGCCCCTACAGCGCGCTGATTCCTGATCTGGTGCCAATGGACCAGCGCGGCACGGCGTCGGGCTGGCTCGGCTTGATGCTGATGCTGGGCACGTTTGTCGGCGGCGTGACCGGCTTTATGATCAACGCAATCGGTATTGCGGGTATCTATTACTTTCTCATCGCAGTGATGATCATCGGCGCAGCGGTGACCTATTTTGGCGTGCAGGAACCCGACATCCATCGCGAATTGCCGCCCTTCAAGCTGCGCTCATTCATCACCGGCTTGCTCGATCCGTTCAAGCATTCCGACTTCACGTGGGTCTTCCTTACGCGCATGCTGGTCACCATGGGCATTTTCACCGTGCAAGAGTTCATCCAGTACTACATGGCCGACGTGATCCGACCGCCGTTTGTGCTGGCCGGATTGGGCAAGGTAGCTGACACCGCCGAGACCGCCGTGTCATTCTTCCTGCCGATGTTGTTGCTGGGCGCGATCATCACCACCGTATTCGCGGGCGTTATGTCCGACCGTTATGGGCGTAAGCGGCTGGTATATATATCGGGCGCGCTGATGGGCGCCGTATGCCTCGTATTCGTGCTGTCCCATTCATTTACACTGGCGATTGTCATGGGCATTGTGTTTGGTTTGGGCTACGGGGCATATCAGAGCGTGGACTGGGCACTGGCGTCCGACGTGCTGCCCTCTATGGACGACTACGCTAAAGATATGGGGGTGTGGCATGTGGCCATGGTGTTGCCACAGGTGATCGCCACACCCATCGCGGGGTTCCTGCTCGACAACTTCCAACGCGTCGGCGTGGCGCAGGGTGTGGATAACCTGGGATACACAGTCATTTTCCTTATCTCGGTGGTGTACTTCGCGCTGGGGACGGTGTTTGTGAAGCAGATCAAAAAAGTGCGGTGAGTACATACGGAAATACCATTAATATGGGAAAATGGTAAAATGGGATCATGAAAACAACAATCGAAATCCCCGACGAGTTGTTTCGTGAGGTAAAGGCGCGCGCGGCGATGGAAGGGATCAAGCTCAAAGACCTGATCGCTGACGCATTGCGCGAAAAACTCTGCGCACCGCCTGGTGATAAGCTGCGTCGCACAAAGTTCCCGATTATTGAAAGCACCAACACCGGTCTTCAGATCACTGATGAAATGGTAAACGATGCCATTGAGCAGATGTACAAAGAAGAGGCTGAGTATTATGCCCAGTTTATTCGACGTTAATGTACTACTCGCAATTTGCCATGCTGATCATAAGCATCATGGCAATGCCATTCAGTGGCTGAACGACATTGAGACGCGCGCCGAGATCGTTATTTGCAGGGTAAGCCAACTGGGTTTGCTTCGTTTACTAAATACCCCAGCCGTGATGCTCGGACAACCCCGAGATGTTTCAGGCGCATGGGGTGATTATGACAAGCTATTGTTTGACCAGCGTTTTGTCTTTCTCAATGAACCCTACCAGATGGATATCATTTGGCGGCGCATGATGCCTACGAGGCTAATCTCACCCAAATTGTGGCAGGACGCCTATCTAGCAGCATTCGCCATGGCTGCCGAATTGCAGTTTGTTACTTTTGATCGAGGCTTTCGTCAGTTTACCGGCCTTAATCTGCTTATTCTTGGCGATGACTGAGCGCACTCGTAACATGCCCATATTGTATTGATGCCCGGCACGCGCTTATCTGGAAGCACAGACGCCAATTCCAATCCAGCCGTCTGATCTTCTGGAAGAATGTGCCATACTCTCTCGGAGGCAACCATGACAGAGCAAAAACAAGGCGCAACGCGCACCGACCGTATCGAAAATGCGGTGAACACATATTCGCGCCCCTCCGATCTGCGGATTACGGACATCCGCACCGCGACCGTGTGCAGCAACTACGACTACCCGATCATCCGCATCGACACGAATCAGGGCATGTATGGCATCGGCGAGGTGCGCGATGCTGGTCACCGCGAGAATGCGCTGCAATTCAAGAGCATCCTGCTGGGGCAAAATCCGTGCAGCGTGGACATGATCTTCCGCGCCATCAAGCGCTTTGGCAACTGGGGACGTGAAGGCGGCGGCGTGTCGGGCATCGAGATCGCGCTGTATGACCTGATCGGCAAGGTGTATGGCGTGCCGTGCTACCAGTTGCTCGGTGGCAAGTGTCGCGACCGGGTGCGCCTGTATGCCGATACGCCTGCGCCCGACGAACCAACACCCGAAGGCTATGCCAAGCGTGTTGCCGAACGCAAGGCGCTGGGGTTGACCTTTATCAAGTTCGACATCCGCCCCAAACTGTTCGAGGATTGCCCCGGCGGCACCGTCGGGCAGCCATCCAGACACGATTATGCATTGGTCAACCGCGGCAAAGCGCCGGGGGCAGGTCAAGGCGCAAAAGTGACGCTGCGCGGCATTGAACGCGCGGTAGAGGTGGTGTCTGCAGTGCGCAAGGCCGCAGGCTGGGACATCTCGCTATGCACCGACCATTTCGGTCACGGCTACATGACCGCGAAGGAAGTCATCCAACTGGCTGAGGCTGTCGAGCCGTACAAACTGGCCTGGCTGGAAGACCCGATGCCCTGGGACGATGTGGACGGGCACAAGCGCGTCACAGACGCGATCAAGGTACCGACCGCGGCCGGCGAAAACCTGTACCTGTGGCAAGGTTTCCGCGAGTTCATCGAGAAACGCGCCATCGACATTCTGCACCCTGATCTACTGACTTCAGGCGGGATGATGGAGACGAAGAAGATCGCTGATTACGGCGAAGTGTACGGCTTGCCCACGGCATTGCACTGCGCCGGGTCGCCAATCGGGTTCATGGCCAATGTGCATTGTGCTGCCACCATCCCCAGTTTCCTGGCGGTGGAGCATCATGGCCTCGACCTGCCTTTCTGGGAGAGCCTGGTCACTGGTTTGTCGCCAACTTATATGAGCGACGGGTACGTGACGGTGCCGGACTTGCCCGGACTCGGCGTTGATCTCAACCTTGAAGCCATTCAGGCCAACCTGCGCAAGCCCGGTGGTTTGTTTGAGCCAACCGACGCGTGGAACACGCCCAAACTCGGATTCTGGCGACCCGACAACACCTGGCCGGAGTAGCTGCGCCTGAATATGCTGTGGTTAAAATCAGTCCGGAGAAGAATATGACGGCAACCCCCAAACTTAACATCACGCTTGCCCGTATGCAATTGCAGGCGGAACAGTGGCGCTCCGTGTCAGACCGGCGCTTCATCTTTCTGGAGTGCTACACGCTGATGACGAGAAACATGCTCGCGGCAATCGAGCGCGGCGAGTTTAATGACAACGCCTGGATTAGCTTGCTGCTGGATCGCTTTGCCGAGTATTATTTCCGCGCACTGGACGATTACGAGGAACGCGTTCCCACCACGCCACCGGTCTGGCTGGTCGCGTTTACGGCCGCAACGCGCCATACGACAATGACGTTACAGCACTTGCTGCTCGGGGTCAACGCGCATATCAACTATGACCTTGTGCTGGCGTTGTTCGACCTGCTGGAGCCAGAATGGGCGACGCTTACCGAGGTGCGCCGCGCCGAACACTACGCCGACTACAGCCGCGTCAACCTGATCATCGGCCAAACCATTGATGCCGTGCAGGATCAAGTGATCGAATCAGTCACACCGGCATTGGATATCGTCGACAAGATGCTCGGCCCGATTGACGAGTGGGCAACAGCGCACTTGATATCGCGCTGGCGCGAAAACGTCTGGCGCGAAGCCATTCATCTACTGGAGACGGAAGATATCGCGAGGCGTGAGATGTTGCGCGCTCATATCGAAGCGGAAACACTGCGGCGTTCCAACATGCTGTTGATAGTTTAGCGAATTCATCAGTGATCTGAATTATTGAGAGGAAAACCGTATGGAACTGACTCAGAAACAGAAAGAGCACTTCTATGAAATGGGTTACGTCCATGTGCCCGGTGTGATTCCACGCGAGTACGTCGATGCTGCATTAAACGCAATCAACCACTCGCTGGGCGAAGGCATCGATCCGGCTCGGCTGACGACCTTTCGCGCACAGAGCTATGCGCCTGAACTGCAGCGAGAACCCATCATCACTGACTTGTACAACGCGACGCCGGTCAAGGGACTGGTCGAGTCGATGATTGGTGAGGGCAGCGTTCGCCCAATCGGCGGCGGGCAAATTGCCTTGCGTTTTCCAATCACACCGGGAAAAACACCCGGACAGCCTATGCCGCATCTGGACGGCATGTATACGCCAACCAACGGCGTGCCCGAGGGGCGCATTGCCAGTTTCACGATGTTGATCGGTGTGGCATTGAGCGATGTCCCCGGCCCCTTTTGCGGTAACCTGACGGTATGGCCGCGCACACATCACCTGTATGAGCAATACTTTCGCGAGCACGGTCCAGAGGCATTGCTACAGGGCATGCCGCCGATTGCATTGCCGGAGCCGGTGCATCTGACGGCCAAAGCAGGTGATGTCATGCTATGCCATTATGAACTGGCGCACACGGCTGCGCCAAACGCTTCACCCCACGTGCGCTATGCCATTTACTTCCGCGCCTCGCGTGTTAATCATGAGCAGCAATGGAAAGAAGCGATGACTGACATCTGGATGGAATGGCCTGGCATGCAGTCGGTGCTGCAGTCCAATCGCGTTTGACCAACCTGACCATCAGCACCACAATGAGATCGTTATCGAACGCACGAAGTGGGAGTTAAGATGCTATATTCTCAAATTCTAAACAATGGATGGAAACTGGCGACCGACCCGCGCAACATTGGACGGGCAGAGCGCTGGTTCGAGCAGGCACAACCCGGTGCGCTGGACACCTCAGTGCCTTCCGTCATTCAGCAGACCTTCCCGGCTTATCATGGCGTGGCATGGTATTGGACCACGTTCACGCTTGACCTCACGATGACGCCCGACGATCGGCTGATCATTCACTTCGGCGCGGTGGATTATTACGCCGAGGTCTGGGTGAACGGCGCGCGCGCCGGCGACTACGAGGGCGGCGAGACGCCGTTTGAGTTTGACATCACCGCTACGATAAACGCCAGCGGCGATAATGTGCTGGCCGTGCGCGTGTTGAACCCAACCAACGAACCGATTGACGGTTTTGTGCTGGCTGAAACGCCGCATCGCAACAAGGTCGTTCCGGCGCGCGCGGGCAGCCCCTTCAACAGCGGCGGCATCATGTATCCGGTGGAACTGCACGTCGTGCCAACCCTGTCTGTTCGCGATGTGTTTGTGCGACCCGATCCTGCGACAGGCGACATCACAGTGGCGGTCACCGTTAGCAACGCGAGCGCCGCCGCAGTATCCGGCGCTCTGGCGTTCAGCGTTGCAGGCACTGCGGGTGGGGATGTATGGGTCAGCTTCGAGCAATCCGCCGTTTTCCCGTCGGGCGAATCAGCGCATACGGCTATCCTGCACATCGCGCAGCCGCGCCTGTGGGCGCTCGACGATCCCTATCTGTATAGCGTCACGACAATGGTGACAACGCCCGCGCAGCCGCAGAACCCGCACACCTACACTGTGCGCTGCGGTTTCCGCGATTTCCGGCTAGTCGATGGCTTCTTTCACCTGAACGGCAAACGCGTGTTCGTCAAGTCAACCCACACCGGCAACTGTATGCCGATTGGGCAGCAAGTGGCCGTCATTCCCGATCTGGTGCGGCGCGATTTCATCAACGCCAAGGCATCCGGGTTCAACATGGTGCGGTTTATCGCCGGTGTGGCCTATCCCGAGCAACTCGACTTCTGCGACGAGATTGGGCTGATGGTGTACGAGGAATGCTTTGCGGCGTGGGTGTTGCAGGATTCGCCACATCTGGCGCAACGCTACGCGCACAGCACGCTTGAGATGATCCGGCGCGACCGCAATCACCCATGCGTGACAATGTGGGGGCTGTTGAATGAAACGATGGACAGCCCGACTTTCGAGCAAGCGTTGGGATTCCTGCCGCAGGTGCGCCGCGAAGACCCCACGCGCCTTGTGCTGCTCAACAGCGGGCGATTCGACAATCGGCTCGATGTGGGATCGGCCAGCAACCCCAGCGGCGAGGCGTGGGAATATGTGTGGGGCGATGAACGCCCCGACGGCCCACACTTCACCGGGTTGAATCATCCCTCTCACGACGGCACAGGCGACTATCACTTCTATCCGCCCACGCCGCAGACCCGCGATGCAGGCCAGTTGATTCGCGGCCTCGGCGCTGGGACAAAGCCTGTGTTTCTGTCCGAATATGGCATCGGCAGCATGATGGACGTGATTCGTGAATGGCGGCATTTCCAGCAGGTCGGCGCGCGCCCTGATCTTGAAGATAGCGCATGGCTACAGGAGCAGAGCGAGGCGTTTGTGGCCGACTGGCATCGATTAGGCTTCGATGGCGTGTACCCCTTCGCCGAGGATTTGCTGCGCGAGAGCCAGCGGTTGCACGCACGCCAGCGCACACTGGGTTTTGACTTGCTTCGCTCCAATCCGCAGATCAACGGCTATAACCTGACCGGGATGCTCGATCACGCCATCACGGGCGAAGGGTTGTGGAACTTCTGGCGCGAGTGGAAGCCCGCCACCTTCGACGCAGTGGCCGATGGCTGGGCGCCCTTGCGATGGTGCCTGTTCGTCGATCCGCTGCACACGTATACCGGAAAGACGATCACGGTTGAGGCCGTTCTGGCCAACGAAGGCGTCATGCGCCCCGGAACGTATCCGGCGCGCTTCCGCGTGTGCGGCCCGACTGGGATCGTGTGGGACAAAGTCACCGAGGTGCATATCCCCGATCCTGCGCCGCTGGCAACGCCGGTATTGCGCGAGACCATCACGTTAGCGGGTCCGGCCGGGGCATATGTGTTTGCGGCTAATCTTGAAGCAGGCGGCGCGCCCAGTGGCGGAAGGCTGACGTTCCACGTCTCGGATGCTGCCCTGTTGCCGCAACTGGATGGGCAGGTCGACGTGTGGGGGTTGGGTTCTGACTCTGAGGCATGGCTGACGCGCCACGGGCTGACCTGCGCGCCCTTCGTTCACGCTGCGCCGGCGACGGATGGCGTCGTGCTTGTCGGCGCGCCCGACGATGCGGAGAGCAACCCCGCGCTGTGGCAGCGCCTCACGCAACGGATGGATGCCGGCGCAACGGTGGTGTTCCTCAATGCGGCGCTGTTTGCCAACGGAAAAGCCGCGATGGACTGGCTGCCGTTGCAGAACAAGGGGCGCTGCTACCGCTTCAACGACTGGCTGTATCACAAGGAATGCGTGGCAAAGCGGCATCCGGTCTTTGACGCCCTGCCGGGTCCCGGGATCATGGACTGGGACTACTACGCGCCGATCATCCCGCAGATTGTTTTTGAGGAGCAGGACACCCCCGACGAGGTGATGGCTGCGGCCTTTGCCAGTGGGTACTACGCCTATCCGCGCGCGTATGGGTCAAGCCTGTTGCTGGTCGCTTATCGGCATGGGCCGGGGCGGTTCATGCTCAATACGTTCAACCTGCTGGAAAATCTGGATCAGCATCCAGCGGCGGATCGGATGATGCTGAATCTAGTGCGGACAGCGAGGATAAACGCGGGGCGCGGCGGATAGAGAATTGCTGCTGCCAAGCCCACCGATTCCACCAACTGATCGGTATAAATGCGGTGCGTTGGCGAGGTGCCACTGATCCAGCGCACCTCGCCAAACGGGTAATACCGCATCTCCCCGATTGTTGCAGGTTTGTAGTGAGTGAAGCACGAGTCTATGGATTGACCCCATCTAGCGAGATAAGACTCAGGGTAACCCAGCCACTGATTTTCTCTGCTACGACGTACACGTAATACTCGCGGTCAATCTCTGACCAGGCTATATGCTCGATCAGAATAGGCGAGCAATCCGCTAACAGTCCTTTCGATCGTCCCTTCGCCGATCGAGGGTCGCTGGGATCGACCGTCGCTGGCACCTTGCCAGGATATTCCCAAAGATATGTTAGAGCCTGATCGGTTACAGGATGTTCACCACAAGTCATTTTGGCTGTTACTGGTAGATGGCGCAGAACGACCGGCGGCAAAGGCACCTGTGTGGCGGGTAACGCTGTTGAGGTGCCAGACCAACTACACGAAGTTAACAACCATGTGCACAGCAACGTAAATACACGAATGGATCTCATGTGACCCTACCTGCTCCTAGCGTGTTGTACGGCCAGATGCCGCCACGCGCGTCATACTGCCACCCCATCGAATCACTGGTGCTTTGTTCCTCCACCTGCCATTCAAGTGGGTGAAGCAAGAAATCATTGATAACAAGGAGAAAACTCCACCTGAAATTCCCATATATTGTGTCTTGATAGAAGGGACCATCATATATTGTGCATCCAGGTGAAGTTAACTAGACTTCACTATCGCACGCCATTAATGATACCCCTGCACTTGTCACTACTTATGTGAATCCAGATGGAAACTGCTTAAGTCGCTCGGCCATGGCTTAAGATTCCTCAGGTTCATATCTTCAATGTTGGTAATCGTAAGTGTAGTGAAGACGGTATTTTCATTGATTGCCAGAGTTGTTCCTGGTATCACTGTATTGAAGTTAAGACGATTAGCTGGATACCATATTCCGAACAATATAGCTGAATATGGCCCCGATATGTCACGTGCCTCATAAAATATCGGGGGTCCTAGGCAGCCGATCACCTCTCTCAATCTAGGCTTCATGCTTTTCCAGTCATAGTATAACCAGGCTCCATTTGTACCAAGCGATGCATGATATATCTTCTCATCCGTTGACCAATAGAACCAGACTGCGCCGGATACGTCAGTGTATTCCCTTAGTGTCTCAATTTTATTGGTGTACTTAGAATTGATCCATTCTCGTAATTCAATGGGATCAGTTAATGTTGAGGGGAAATCGCTCAATGCGCTTTCATTAATAGAGTCACATTTCATTGACTTGGCTGGCTGGCATGCGCCGACACCAATAACAAACATCATGAATGACACCGGAATAATAAACCGTGCCAATAACTTCTGCATATCAATCTACCTATCGACGACTTACGAGCTGATAAACCAGTTTCACCTTGATCTTGTGACGCATCACGGCAATTTACTTCAGGTGTAAGACTTTAATCACTCCATCTATCTCACCTTGCTTCATGATGAACGCGAGTTGGTCACTACCATGCGACCAGGTTAATGATGACAATCCATTCATGGTGCCACTTCCGGTAATAGTCAATGTTACTGACGAAATAACATCATATAGTTTGACACTAAAATTAGTATAAGACGGTGGATCTTCGTTCGTAAGCCAAGCCACGTACCTACCGTCTGGTGAACCAACCAGTGGTACCCAGAATCCCTTTGATCCAATTACCCCGGCCTGCATTACACCTTTCCATGTCAAATAAGGCAGGTAGTGAATCTCGTATGTATCCAGATTCATGAGAGCCACAGTTTCATTCTCTAGTCCAAGCAGCAAAGAGTGGTGCGCCGGCCAACAACGAGCCGAGTATGCCGACCTCACCTCAGCAGGCAGTTCCCGCCACTGTTGTGACGTTGGATTATAGAATTTATAAACACCATTGCTCAAAGCCAGAATAAGATTCTCATCACACCAATCGACGAACCGGGCTGGCGTCTGCGATAGAATTGTTACTTCGTCAGTAGTTAGGTTAATCGTAGCCATCAGACGAACTGCTTTTTGGGGATCCAATACTTTCATGAGTGTGAATCCGACTGCATATTCATCCGGGGATAACCCCAGGGAAGTTGAGTCTATCGTATAGGAATCAGTTTTTGATTCACCGCTGCCAAACCGATGCAAACTTTTTATACGAGACCAATCACCTGCTGAAACTGACAATAGGGAAAATCCATCCCGGTAGACTAGATTGTTTCCTTTTTTAGACCATACAAGCGCTGTGTCATCATAAAACCAAGGGATGGAAGCACGATTAACAGTATCTTCAATCCAACCTTGTGAATACGGAGGCTTGATTGAAGTGGGAGTTTCACTAAACCGTGGCGATAACACATTACTCGTGCTTTCGGGCGTGAACGTTGTATTCCGTGCTGCCGGTGTATTGGTTATGACTTGACAAGAGACACTGCTTACAAGAAGAACAAAGGTGAATATCACTTTTGTCAAATTCTTGTTTACCCATCGCTGCATTTTCAGTAAATGCATAGACCTAGTCTCCTATCGGACTTTTATCTATCGTAAATATATCTAAACATAGGCTCTCGCCAAACGGCTTGTAGCGCAACTCACTCAACTTGATGCCACTCACATTCGTAGTCAGGCTGGCGCTGCCGAGGTGGTCGCCATGTATCCAGTACACGCTGCCGCCGGTTCGCATCGCCACCCGTTGCGCCCCGAAGTAGTAATAGCTGGTACTAGTGACACCGTCGCTGGTGCGTAGTTGTTCGAAGTGCGCGCTGACGTAGGCGGTT
>CAIQQO010000261.1 GCA_903873965.1 uncultured bacterium | reverse complement strand
ATCTGCGCGTCATCTACCAGCACCGTAGCTATGCCAGTCCCCTCTTCCAGAACTTTGATCCCCAGCGTGTCCAGTCGCTTGCGATCCGTCGCGTGCGTCAACTTCACCGTCGTGCGAAACAGTTGTATCGCGGGTGTCGTCCTGGCGCCCAATTGCGTCGGCAACGCCGCCCGTGTAACAGGCGCACCTACCGTCGAGGTCAATAGTACCAGCGCAAACGTCACTGCTATTGCCGGACGATGCATCATTCTGGCTGTATTCATGTCATGTCTCCTGTACCCAAGATCAGCCGGCGACAAGAGTTTGCGCAAACCTTTACAGTACCCCTGTCACAGGCAACTCAGCGAGATGAACAACGACACAACGGAACCGTCTTAGCCCGATACAATGACCTAACCATCCAACAGTACACGCTTTGGCTGCGCAGTCTGCTCTCGATGATGCAACGATGTTTTCTGTCAATACAATGATGTCACGACTATTTCAACACAATCAGTATACGTACGCGATCAATGGCTGTCAATTGGCAGACGTTGCTGAGCAACGTCTGCCTTGTTATGTTGGGCGATGCCAATAACCTCGCTGTCCGCATCAGTACCCTAACGCATGACTACCGGCAACCGCAACGTCCACAGTGTGACATCGATGTCTGCCTGATGTGGCGACAGATCATTGCTCCACATCCACGCTGTGGTGCCCGGTACCATGATGCCATTCACCCTCAATCTGACCGTCTGCGCTGCTGTAAAGCCGGGGATGGCGGGTTGAACCGAGTCGTCCGCGCCAAACAGGCTCATCAATCCATACACACCGGGCGTGTCCACCACATAGCAGCCGGCCACTGCGCCTCCTGGCGAGATCGCTTCGATCTTCGTTCCAATTGGCGCATCATGGCCATTGATCTGCACACCACCGTAGTACAGTGTCTTGGCAGGTGTGGCCCTCACTGAGTCGCATGCATCCGTGTTTGCCATCATTGCGATAACAGGACTTAACAGCGCTGCCGTTCCCGGATAGGTGAGGCTGATCGTCTGTGTGGCGCTGATGTAGATCAAGTAACCCTGACCAGGCTCCATGATCTTGAGCGAACTAAACACGGGTGGAATGGTAGTGTCATAACTATTCTTGATACCCAGCACTCTGAGATATTGACCGCTAATGGATCCAAGCGCAACGGTGACGGACATTGTTGTGTCCTGCGGCAGATATCCCACGAAATTCCAACCATGATGGAGTGGAATCGGATCGGTAATTGGACGCGCCAACCCCTGAATCAGCGCCCAAACGCTCGTTGTGCCGCTGATATGAACATAGTAACCAAGCCCGCTATGCAATTCCTTCAGAGAGTTAAAGACAGGCGGTAATGTAACATCGTAAGCGCCCTTCTCGCCAAGCACGCGATCGTAGCGCCCACCAATGGAGTCCAACACATTTGCTACAAGCGGCATCGGCGGCTCTACATAGAATGAGTTCAAATCCCACCCGGCATTCATCAGAATCCGTTGCCCCTCTATGCTCCCAGCAGCCAGATCCACGCGGTGTGAGCCGAGATCGTTGCTCCAGTAAGTCAGCGGAGTTGGCACGGCTGCGGCGCTGTTAACACGCAAGGCAATAGGTTCACCACTGCGCATCCCGGGTGTCGATGTCGCTGTGTCCTCGCCATAGACGCGCATCAGTCCATACAGACCATTGGTGTTGACTTCATAACAGCCCACCACATTACCGCGTGGATTCAGCGCCTCCACGGTGGTTCCGCTGACTGCAGCTTGACCATTAATCGTAATCTCACCATACAACTCGGTAAAGTTGGGCGTCACGGCTTCGCTGCATGTGTTGATGACAACTGCTACCGTGCGCTCTTCCAGCGCAATCTCATTCACGATCGCGCTAGTCTTTGCGTCAAGTCGAACGATACTAGCCGTAATTGTGCCGCTCGCATAACTACCCTGCGGCACATGCAGTGTTTCTGAATACGGTTTGCCGTTCTGGATCGTGAGTATAGGACCTACATCGCTTCCATTGACTTGCACCTTCTGCACGTATGGATAAGTGTCGGACTGCCAGAACGAAAGATGCAGGTCATAATCCTTGGCGGGATCGAGGCCGTCATATCTATACGACACTGTATTACCAGACTGATTTTCGCGCAAAGATTCTAACGGCAATCGCCCCCATTGCGATTGTGCCGCACCAGTCAAGTAGCCATATGCACGTGGGCCACTAGGATACTTGGGATCAACGCCGCCACCCGCGTCACTGTAACGGTAATCTACATCGACCAAACTAATACCGTTGATTATTGCGCCGCCAACCCTTGTCACATTGTCTACACTGACGCTTATGGTTCGCCTTACATATAGCGGTGGGCTTAACAACACGGAAAGCCGGTGCGTGCGTTGGTCGCCCAGATCTATGGAGTCAGCCACCTGTACCCCATTCACATATATCTTTTCCTGGCGACTCGCCTCTCCACATAGATCAAGCGTCACGTCAAGATGGTAGTAGTGCCCCGGCAATAGATTGTCGAAGCGGTACACCACGTGGTTATTCGGATCTTTGCGATAGCTAGGCACCGTAGCATTGCAGTTACCGGTAATGTCCGCAGGCCCTTCATCAACGTAGCCGTAACCTGCCACCTTACTATATGCTTGATCACCTGCGCCGCCGCTTTCGATCTTCAGCGGGCCGTGGAAACCTACGTACACGTCGCGCCACAGGTCATTGCCGCTGCGATCAGGCTGGTTCACCTGTTTCAAGCGATCTGCGCGCGTGAATAGCCGGAACGAGCCTGTCGTCGTCGGCGTCCACGTCATCTGCAATGTCGTCGTCATCCCGCCCGGTAGCGGCCCATCTGTCTGATTCGAAACGGCAACTGCCCCGGCGTCTGGATTGCCTTGATACAACGTCGTCGTTTGTGCCGGCGCTGCCGTCTGCCCTATGTTTTGCACGATTGCCGTGGCTGTGACCGTCTCACCCACCACCGACTCGTCGTCGGATAACGTCACCGTCAGAACTTTCAGTTGCGGACGACT
>CAIQQO010000260.1 GCA_903873965.1 uncultured bacterium | reverse complement strand
GTATCGACTTGCGGTTAGGCAACACTATCAAGGTTCCCAAGTGGTACTGGGGAAACCCGATTACACGCTACCTGGCATGGATTTCCGGCAATCGCACGTACTGGAACGAGCCATTCCAGTTCACCCGGTACGTCCTGTGGCCTGGGCAGTTCGTGCTGTGCCACTCGGCTGAAACGATGATCGTGCCTGACAACGCCGTTGCGCTGCTTTTCGAGAAGTCGTCAACCGGACGAACTGGACTTGAACACCTGCACAGCGGTTTAGGTGATCCGGGCTTCAACGGCCAGTGGACATGGGAGTTAACCAACGTCGCGCCGTGGCCTATCGTCCTTGAAGCCGGTAAACGCCTCATGCAGGTGATGTTACTCGGCATGGCATACAAACCCAACAAGCTCTACGGCGAAGTAGGGCGTTACCAGCATCAAGCTGGCCCAACGGAGGCACGATCATGAACGACAACGCAGTAGACGACGCTTATATCGCCAAGCACGACGCACTTGTAGCCAAGGTGAAACAGTTCGTCATGGCATGGGACAAGTGGGATGCCATGATGGTCGTGTACGCCGCCGAACTCAAGGAGATGGTCAATGAGACTTCGTAGTGTGCATTTAGGGCGGCTACGCGACGAGTTACCGCTTGTAGGTGGGTTTGTGTCTGTTTGTGGCTGTACTCTCGCTGGCGGTGCCTTTTTTATCGCTTTAAGGCCATGCCTGAATGGAGTACAAGTTGAAAGGAGTTGATGTTAGCTACTGGCAGGGTGTGATCGACTGGAACGTACTGGCAAGCAAGGCTGAGTTTGTTTATATCAAAGCCAGTGATGGCACGAGCGCCGATCGGAGATTCAAAGCCAACTGGACTGGCGCTCAAAAGGCTGGCATACCGCGTGGCGCTTACCACTTCTATCACCCGAACATCGACTGGAAAGAACAGGTCACCACGTTCCTGCGTGAACACAATGGCGATCCAGGTGATCTTGCGTGGGCGATAGACGTTGAAGTCGGCAACCAGACGCCGTGGAGCGTTGACCAGATACGAGGGCTTGAGCTATTCATGCGTTCCATGAGCATGTACGCTGCAAGCGATGAATTAGCCCCGCCATTGATCTATACCGCGAATTGGTACTGGACATCGAATATCGGCACAAGAGCGCCCTGGGCGGCTTCCTATGGCCTCTGGGTGGCATCCTACATCGGCACCCTCGTAATACCTCCACCGTGGACGACTTATAAGCTGTGGCAGTACTCCGCAGATGGCAACCGCAAAGGAAAGGAGTACGGTGTACAAAGTGTTGACATTGATCTTGATATTTTCAATGCGTAAATTCGGTCGTTTACTCATCATGTGACGTTTTAATGATGGTAGATGGCAGAAAGCAAAGCACGCACTGTGCTAAACGAAGGAGATCAGAAGATCATCGACGCAGCGTATGCGACGAGGAATCCGTCTATCTTCACGGACTACTACTTCCGCAACACCCGTGGCGGCTACATGGCCTATCCCGGCAGCGTGCGACATGGCCTGTACTATGAATCATGGAAGCTGTCCGGGAAACCGGCGTCTTTCGCAAGCAGGTCTAGCGAAGTAGCGTTTGAAGTCGTACCGCAGTTTGGTGACTTCTCTGAATACCTCGGCCCACGCAAGCCGGGTGTTCCGCTGCCAGAATCGGCTGGCATCGCGTTCTTCGAGAAACGAGGGTTTCTGTTTCTGCCCTGGGCGCTAAACTTCGACAGGGCTAGACAGGAGCAACTCACTGTCATTGGACTCACAGGCACAGGAAAAACT
>CAIQQO010000259.1 GCA_903873965.1 uncultured bacterium | reverse complement strand
GCAGACCCGCATGTCGTCCCGTTTGAGTGGGGTTCGCGCACCGACAAGGGTCGACAGCGCAGTGACAACGAAGACAGCTGCCTGGTCATGTCTGACGAAGTTACAGAACAGTCCCAAACGGATGCAAAGCCATCGATGCTGCTGCTAGTAGTTGCCGATGGCATGGGTGGTGAAGAGGCGGGTGAGACCGCAAGTTCGGTCATCATTGATACGCTCGAATCGTTGTTTACGGCATTCTCAAAGGGATACAAAGCCATGTCGAGTGGCAGTGGTGCAACCGGCGCCGGGAATCTACCCCAATGGGTTGAGAAGGTTGTTGATAGTGCGAATGCACGGGTGCTGGCAGAGGCCGCCCGGCTGGGCAACCAGATGGGATCGACGCTTGTGTTAGCGCTCATCCATGAAGGCATGGCCTATCTTGGCAACGTGGGTGACAGCCGCATTTATCGCTGGAACCCAAAGCGTGATCGTGGTCGGATGCTGCGCTTGACGCGTGATCATTCGCTGGTGCAAAGCCTTGTGGATTCGGGGCAGATCACGGATGAGCAACGGTACACGCACCCGGACCGCAACCTTGTGTTGCGCTCTCTGGGTGACACGCACAATGCCAGATCAGACCGGCATCCGCCGGTTCCCATGCAGCCGGGCGACTGGCTGCTATTGTGTTCAGATGGGTTGTGGGAAATGGTCAGGGATAACCGCATCAGAGAGATTCTTTCCAGCGCAGCCAGTGCGCAGGAGGCGTGTGACCGGTTAATTGCAGAGGCCAATAAGAATGGCGGCGAAGACAACGTTACGGCTGTCATCGCGCGGTTCAGGTGAATTCGCTACGAGTATGGGTGGCTCGGCTCCCTTTGGGGTTGCCACTAACAGGAGGCGCATGGATGAAACAGATTAAGGCACTACTAACGACCGACAAGGTGACCCGTTGCGGACGACGGCATGGAGCGCTGGCCACCAACAGTAAGAGCGCAAACCGGCGCGCCGGTGTCTGTGTATTGCTTGCCATCCAGATGCTCATCGCCATGGCGCCTGCGCGGGTTGAAGCCACCTCAGTGGTTGCGCAGGGCGCGCTGGCAAATCTAGTTGTGTATGCCGTTGAATCCGGCGCTGCGCCCAATTACACGTTGCGCGCCTCGGTGCTATCGGCTGAGGGCGCTGGTATTCCGAACCTGCCACCGGAAGCATTTATGCTCAGCACCAATGAGGGCGACAGTATACCAGCTACTGCCGTGCAGCCGGTGAATGGCGGTGTAGCAGCGATGGTTGTTGCCGATCTGGGCGGGCTGAATCAGAAGTCGCCGCGCGGCGCGCTGTATCAACAGGAAGTGGAGGGCGTGATTCGCCAGTTCATTGGCAAATTGCAAAAAAGTAGCCCGAAGCAGGAAGACTATGCCGGTCTCATTGCCACAACCGGGACGGGCGCCAACAAGTTCAGCATCGTGATCACACCGACGACCGATCTTGGTTTGGTCAGTAACAGTATTGAGCCGATCAAGCAACTGCCCGTACAGCCGACCACGGCGCTTTATGATGGATTAAATAAAGCCATCGACCTGCTGGCCAGTACACCGGGCATTGAGCAGAAGCGCAAAGTTATATTGGTTATATCCGATGGCGCGGATCAGAAGTTCAGCGGTGATGCCATTCTGGGTAATGTGCCGGTGCGCGCGCGCGAAGGCAAGATCACGATCTACACGTTGCAGGCGCGCTTGCGCACCGAAGTGGAGGCCAAGAACCTGTCCATCCTGGCGACTCAGAGCGGCGGTCGGTATGCCCTGATGGACACCATGGATCAGAAGGCAAGCCCTCAGATCGAGGCGCTTTTCAGTATGATCGATTCACTGCGTGTTCAATATGCGCTGGCGTTTCATGCCGTTCGACCGCAGGGTGATTTCACGGCCAAGCTGACCGTCAGCGCTGGCGCAGCAGAATACTCGCAGGATGTGAAGTTCACATCGAACCTGCGCTTGCCCGCAATTAGCCTTGTCAGCCCGGCGCCTGATACTGAAGTGTCGCAGCCAGTCAGCAGTACGATGGCTTCGCAACCGTTAGGGATCGAGCCGATCAAGCTGGCGGCGCGGGTGGAATTCCCTGATGGCAAACCACGCCCGGTTTCCGTCGAGTTTCGCGTGGATGGTAAACGGATTGGCGAGAGCGCCAGTGAACCGTATGAGTTTGTGTGGCAACCACCTATTGAAGTGCAGGCGGACACGGAACAGAGCGTCGTGCACACACTGGTGGCGCTTGTCAAGGATTCATGGTTGAGCGATCAGACGATTGAAAGCCGCCAGGTGAACATCACGGTCAAGGTGCCTGCCAAGCCAGCCCCGTTGCCGACACCGACGCTGACGCTGAAGGAGGCCGTCACCAAGACCACGGAACAGGACTATGTGCTTCTTGCCGTGGTGGGCGTGGTGGCGCTGGCGGTGCTCGTTCTCATTGTGGTTCTGATCGTCAACAACCGGCGCATACGGGCGCAGATGGCTGATCTTCAATCACTGGCCAATCGGCCGGGTGTCGTTGGCGCCGTCATGCGCGCGGCGACACGCCGCTTAACGCCGGGCAAACCCGTGCTGGCTGAACTCGAGATATTACAGGGTTCAGCGCGTGGCCAGATGCTGCCGATAGACTCGGATTTGTGCTGGATTGGGCGCGATGCCGATCGCTGCCAGGTGGTGATCACCGATGATGCAGCATCGGGGCAACACTGCCAGGTCTTACATGATCCAAACGGTCAGTTCTTCCTGCTGGACGAACGGAGTACCAACGGTACGTTCCTTGATCAGAAGCCGGTCCCGAAAGGCATACGCATGCCGCTGCAGCCAGGCGCGATGATCATGATTGGACGGACCACGCTTGTGTTGCGCGTGGGTCGTGGCACGCAACGGCTGGCGCAGTCGACGCAGAGAGTTGGGCTATGAATGAGAACCAATATCAAAGAGACGCAAAGCCATGTCCGAACTGTCAGGCGGTGAATCGCCCGGGAACGCGTTTCTGCAAACAATGTGGCTCGGCCTTGCCGACTCTGGGAGTGTCAACGGGGAGCGCAGGCGAGGTGCATGCGACGCTGGCGACGGTTGTGGTGCGCTGGGCGGGCGGGCAGACGCGTGAGTATGCGTTAACGAAGCCAAGCGTTATGCTGGGTCGAAGTCCAGATAATGATATTGTGCTCGATTATCCAACAGTATCGGGGCGGCATTTGCGATTGGATGTGTCGGGCATCAGTGCGGGCATCAGCGTTACTGATCTGAACAGCACGAACGGCACGCAGTTGCGCGGACAGATGATTGCGCCCAATTTTCCGCAGGTGTGGCAACCGGGCGACACCCTGCGCGTGGGCGATCTGCGCGGCAACTCGATCAGCATCACGATCAAGGGCAGCGCTGATCTATCGACGCGCACGCGCGTGCTGGGCTTGCACGCGCTGGAGCAATCCCAAAATGATGCAAAGTCATTGCCAAAGATACTCATTGGGCGCGATCCGGCCAGTCAGGTACCGCTCGATCACGCGGCTGTGTCGTGGCATCACGCCGAAGTGGTGCGGCGCAATGGGACGTATGAGATTCGCGACCTTGGCAGCGTGAACGGCACCTATGTGAATGGACAACGCGTGTCCGGTTTGATGCAACTGAATACCGGGAGTGTCATTCAGATTGGCCCGTTCAAGCTGCAGTACGACGGCCAGGTGAAGGCGTTGGCGGCAGCGGTGACGGAAGGGCATCGACTGGACGCGGTTGATCTGGGCGTGCGCGTCAAAGATGGCCGCATGATTCTGAGCGATGTGACGCTTTCGGTGCATGCCGGCGAGTTTGTCGCGCTGGTGGGCGGCAGTGGCGCAGGCAAGAGCACGTTGTTGAAGGCGATGAACGGCTACAACCAGGCCAACGTTGGCCAGATGCTGATCGATGGCGACAGCCTGTACAACCGCCTCGATGCTTACCGTACCCTGATGGCCTATGTGCCGCAGGATGACATCATTCATAAAGAGCTGCCCGTGCGCAGCGCATTGAGTTATGCGGCGCGCTTGCGATTGCCGGACGCCAACGCCGCTGAGGTGAAGAAACGTGTCGACGAGGCGCTGAGCATGGTCGATATGAGCACTCACGCTGATAAGCCTGTGCACGTGCTGAGTGGCGGGCAACGCAAGCGTGTGAGTATTGCGGTGGAGCTGCTGGCTCAACCCGATCTGTTGTTCCTGGATGAACCGACTTCCGGCCTGGATCCCGGGCTGGAGAAGAAGATGATGTATGACCTGAATCGGTTGGCCGATCAAGGTCGCACCGTGATGCTGGTGACACATGCCACGGCGAATATCGAGCAGTGCGATTTCGTCGCCTTTCTGGTGCGCGGGCGACTGGCCTATTACGGCCCTCCGCATGAGGCGATCACGTTCTTCCAGGCCAATGACTTCGCAGATATTTATCTGAAGCTGTCGGAGATGGTCGATCCCAATGGGGGCAAACCCGCGCCGGCGGACCTGCAGCCGTATTATCAGGATGCCGTGCGCAACGCATCCAGCAAGATTGGTGGAGGCCACCTCGGTGGTTTGAATAGTGCGTTGCCTGCGGGACTGCTGTGGGCGGAACGTTTCAGGCAGTCACCGCTGCATGGCAAGTATGTCACTGACCGAAACCCGATGGCTTTGCATACCTCTGGGAATGCGTCCCGCCAGGTACCTTCGGCTAACACTGGGTCAGCGATGGGTGCCTCCAATGGACGTACGCCGCGCCCTGTTCACGATTCGCCGTTGCGGCAGTTGGTCATTTTGGCACAGCGCCAGTTCGATTTGGTGCGTCGCGATGTGCGCAACCTGTTCGTCCTGCTGCTCATGATGCCGGTGATTGGGTTGCTCTTCATGCTCGTCAGCAATCCGACCGACTTGATGGGGCGGCGCCCGGCGACGATGGATGTGATCGAGGCGGACTTGAAGGCCAGCCTGGATGGCAAGCCGGTCGATACGTCGGTCGAGTATATGCCTGCGGCTAAGGCGATCAACTTGATCATGATGGTCGGACTGGCATTGACGCAGGCGGGCACGTTTGGCGCGGCTTATGAGATTGTCAAAGAGCGCGCCATCTTCAAACGTGAGCGTGCTGTGAACCTGAGCGTGGGCGCTTACGTATTGAGCAAGATGCTGGTGTTGGGTGTTTTTGCCATCTTTCAAGTTGCCAGCGTCATGCTGATTATCGGATTGAAGGTGGACATGGGCTTCAAGGCGGTGCTGCCGTTCATGCCCAGCGGCGTGGTCGAGATGTTTGTGACGGTGTTTCTGGCCGTGCTGGCCAGCATCATGCTGGGGCTGTTTATCTCGGCGATTGTGCCATCGCCCGATGTGGTGATGTACATCATCCTGGTGCAGCTCTTTGTTCAGATCATCCTGTCTGGAACGCTGTTCCCGTTGCCCAATAACCCGGCTTCGAAGCTGGCCATTTCTTATTGGACTATGGACGCAATCGGCGCCACGGTAGATATACGTGACTTGAACAACCAGGGCATGGTGTGCAAGGTAGTCGAGATTCCCGATATGCGCGGCGGCGCGGCCAAGAACGAAGCGCGTTGCGACGCGGCGCTGATCGGCGATGACAAACTGGTGCTGGACTACGGTCACAACCGGTCACATCTTTTGACGACATGGGGTGCCTTAATGGCACAGGTTGTTGTATGGGGTGTGTTGACGGTGATAGTCCAGGCGCGGAGGAAATCGGACTAGCAGCGGCGAGTTCGGCCTGGCGGAAGAGGGTATATGAAGCAGGTTCATGAACATGGATCAAGGAGGCGGTTGTAATGTTGATCATGAAAAACCATGCTATCGGGGATGGCTTTGCATCCCCGGTGACAGCACTCACAAAGGTATGCGTCATGCTGGTTCTGGTGGCGCTAATGGCAGGATGCAGTTCGGTCTCTGACGAAGCTACAGCGACGCCCATGCGCAAGGCAACGGCTACGATTGCGCCGGCACAGAAGGACATGCCGGGCGAATCGACGCAGACGGCAGATGCCGGAACGGCGTTGCCGCCGCAGAATGCTGTAAAACCATCCGCGACTACAAAAGCGATCACAGGGGTTAAAAAACCGACGTCGACAGTAGGCCCGACGTCGACGCCACAGGCGACCATGACGCCGACGAAGACGCCGCTTCCTCCGCCGACGCGGCCGCCGCCGCCCACTGTCGATCCGCGTCTACTGGCTACGCAGCAAGCCATGATGGGATCATTGCAGAATAATCCGGCGGTCGCGGGTGTGTATAAGCAATTGCTGGGCGCCTACACGGAGGGCGGGATACAGGGAGCCATGGCGTTGGCAACGCAGAAAGGCCTGGTCGACGCCGGGGGGAACCTGCTGGCGACGTTGAATCTGGGTTCGTCGGACAGCGCTGCGACGGTTGCGCAATTACAGTCGATGGGAATTAAGGTATTAAGCACGAAAGACAATCGGGTCAATATCGCTTTTCCAATGCAAATGGCGATGGGCATGGATCCTTCGGGTTCTAGCCAGCAGGCCGCGATGTTTTTTAATCAGTTATCCAGTTTACCGAATGTGGTTGGCGTATTACCGCCCATGCCATAAGGGCGCGTCGGCGTTGACCTAGCGCGTCGTCCCTCGCAAAGGGATGCCGAGTCATGTTCAGTGAGGAAGCCACCTTGGTGGTTGTATCTATATGAAATGTCAAAAGTGTGGATCGAATCAACCTGATGGTCAAGCGTTTTGTGACCAGTGCGGTAATCGCCTGGTGGTGAAGCCCGCGGTTGTGATGCCGCAACAGCAGGCAGGCGGGATTCGACCCCCGGTAGACGCAAACTCCATCCGCTGTCTGTACTGCGGCAATGCCAATCCGCCTGATAGCCGTTTCTGCGAATTGTGCGGGACTCCGGTCGGCCCCCAAGGGATGCCGAGTCGCCCCCCGGCAGAATCAGCACTGCCGCCTACACAACCTTTGCAGATGCCGTCACAACCTCCCCATCCTGTTCCGGCCTGGGAAGATCAGTTGCCTACCATTCATATGCCGCCTCCCTCCAAGGTTGGGTCCGAGTTACCGCCGACGCAGCCCTTGCAACCCCAAAGGGAGGCGCAGCCATTCACGCCCAGCCCGCTGCAACCGCCTATCGCCCCGGCGGGATCTGCGTTGCCACCGACGCAGCCCCTGCAACCCCAAAGGGAGGCACAGCCATTCCAATCCAACCAGCCATCCACAGGACAACAACCCTATCAACCGCCGCCACAGGTACGACAACCTGCGCCGACACAACGCGTCGAGCGACCGCCAGCCAGACCTGCTTCCGGTATACCGCCGACGCAGGTTGTGGGAGGCGGAGCCGGTCAGGGGCATCCGATGACCGAGCAATTCCAGACTCCTGGGGATGGTTTTGCACCGGGCATGCCGCCGGCGAGTGGTGGAGCAGGCATGACGCAGCGCTACCAAGCCTTCGCCGGCCCTATGTTGATGTTGATCGCCGATAATGGCGTTGCCATTACGTTGAGCTCCGGCCAGAACGCATGGGTGATCGGGCGGCTGGACCCTGTGAGTAACAGCCTGCCGGATGTGGATTTGACGCCAGTCGATCCGGAATACACCAGTTCGCGCCGGCATGCCCAGTTGTCTCTGAACGGCGATCAGGCGTATTTGACAAGCCTGACACGCACCAACTGGACCAAGGTCAACGGGCAGAGGCTGATTGCCGACCAGCCAACGCCGATACAATCTGGCGATCGATTGGAGTTTGGCAAAGTAGCTGTGACGTTCCGACAATAGATGTTGTCACCTATGTGTGGAAGCTGCATTAGTGGTATCGATGATAATTGGCCTTGCCCAATTGGGATGGTTTGCATCCCATTGGGGAGGAAGATTTAGTGGCGTTTATTCGAGGTGTACTATGTTGATTGCGGGACAACTCTTTCATGACCGTTACATGATTTTACGTGAGGTGGCAGAAGGCGGTCAGGCAACTGTCTATATGGCCCAGGACAAAGGCGCGTTTGACCGGGTGGTGGCCATCAAAGAGTTCAAGCTCAACAGCGTGGCGCTGAATGAGTTGCCGAATGCCATCAAGCAGTTCGGCCAAACTGCCAGCCTGCTCGCTCATTTGAATCACCCCAACATCGCCCAGATTTTTGAGTACATCACGCTTGGCAATGTCCCCTACCTTGTGACGGAATTTATCATGGGCGGGACTCTGGAGCAATTCTTGCGTTCCAACCCGAACGGGTTGCCGGAAGTGCAGGTTATTCAATGGGGCATGCAATTGTGCGATGTGCTCAAGTACCTACATGGCCAGATGCCGCCGATTATCTTCCGCGATCTGAAGCCAGACAATATTATGCTGGCGCCGAACGGCCAGATCAAACTGATCGACTTCGGCATTGCGCGCACCTTCAAAGCCGGACGCGCGGGCGACACCGAGTTGCTGGGGACACCCGGATTTGCGCCGCCGGAACAGTATGGACAAGGGGCATCGCAAACAGGCCCCTATACCGATGTGTACGCGCTTGGTGTGACGCTGATGCGATTGGCAACAGGCTTCGATCCCAGCCAGACGCCGTTTCAGATCCCGCGCGCGGACAAATTGAATCCTGCCATCAGCCGTACTTTTGCGGATGCGCTGGCTGCCGCAACCGTGGTTGATTTTCGCAAACGTCTTCAGACGATACAGGCGTTTCAGGACAGTATGCAAGGGCGCAAGCCGAAAACCGTGGCGAAAACTACGGTGCTGCCCAACAATGCCCAAGGGACGCAAAACTATGCGCAGATACCTGCATCCAGACCGCGCCTCTCGCCGATCACGGGCGTCATCTCGCTTATATTACTTCTTGTCCTGGCAGGTGTGGCGCTTGGCGCAACCGGGGTGCTTTCCAGCATGATTCCGGCTGCGGTAGCGCCGACTGCACCGGCATCGGTCAGCGCAACGCCTGTGGCTGCCACGGCTGTCGTTGCAAAGGCGGTAACGACCACGCCTGCCGATGCAGAGGACGTGGCGACGGTATCACCCAAAGGTCAGACCGCAACCGCCGTCGCAGAGCGCACACGCATTGCGTCTGACATCTGGAAAACGGCTACCGCGATCGCCTTGGCTACTAAGATCAGTGCGGCAGATGCTGCCGAGCCGACGTCGACCGCCGAGGTGGCTTCAGCGGCGACAGAAATTCCGGCGACAGTCACGCCCGCGGGCGTGGCGCCTGCGAAAGCAACCTCGACACCCGCTCCTCAGAACGTGGCGACCCTCGCGCCAACAACGACTTCCGCTGCTGGAACGAGTAACCCGAGCGGCAAGGCTGCCAATGCGATGTTTAGCTTTGAGAGAGCCTTTGCATGGCGGCGCGGCGATCAGGCCTATGCCGATATGACCTATTCCACCGAGCAGGCGCACGATGGTTCAGGTTCCGCCAAGATAGCGTACAACTTTCCCAGTGTTGCGGATGATTTCGTCGTCTTTATCAACCGTACCGCCTTACCCGCGAATGCAACGGGCATGGCCGTATGGGTGTATGGTGATGGATCGGGCAGCTTCCTGAACACCTGGATCGAAGATAGCGCGGGGCAGGTCAGGCAGTTCTCCTTTGGGCGCATCTATTTCCAAGGCTGGCAACAGATGGTAGCCTGGTTCAACACGGCGAGTCCATGGCCGCAGTCGCATATCAGCGGCCCAGACAGCACCGTGTTGCAGGCGCCCGTCAACTTTTACGCTGTTGTGCTCGATCGACAGGGCGGGCCCAATACCGGCGCGGTCTACCTGGATGAGATGAACTACGTGACGCAACCGATTCCTGTTGGAACAGCGGCTGCGGCGTCAGCTACACCGGCTGCAACAGCCATCGGCGCCACAGCCGAAGCGCCTACAGCGGCTCCGCCGGCCAGCGTCAATCCGTGCAGCGGCAACATTGGTGGCGTGTCGAATCTGTGCGTGGGTAGCAATCCGGTGGCCAATGGATCGAGCACCTATGCCATCTGGCGCATCGAGGGCACATTTAAAGAGGGGTGTTTCAACAAGGGAGATGGTTCGGGTTGCGTCGGGCCGATTACGGCGCAGATGCGTGTCGATCTGGGCGTGTTGACCAGTTCGAGGACGGTGATCGTGTCGTGGACTGATGCTTCGAATAAACGGTACAGCGACAGCGTGTACATTCTGGTGCAGTAATGGCTCTGCATCCTTCTGAGGTAGGTCACCGTGCCGTGGCAGTGTAGCGCGTGTGCGGCAGTAAATCGGGACGTGGCGCGGTTCTGCGGCAGTTGCGGCAGCCCGCGCCATAGTCCTGAATCCGTATGTGAGACTCAGCTCGCCTCAAAGGTGACTATCGCCGCAAGCCCTGAACTGACTCGGTATCCTGTTAGGACTGGTTATCTTGGAGGACTCGGCGCGCCTTCGGGACGGCATACGGTGTTGCATGAGCAATACCAGGTCGTGCGCGAAATCGCGAGGGGCGGGCAGGGCGTGATGTACGAGGCTGTTGATTTGTTGACGAATGACCGTGTCGCAATCAAGACGTTGCGCATGGAAGCGATCGCCAACCCGCAGAACTATCCCCAGGCCGTGGCGCGCATTCGCAACGAGGCCCTATTGTTGGCCATGTTGCGCCATCCTAACATTGTGCATGTGCTGGCGCTGTTCGAAGAAAATGGTGCGCCACACATTGTCATGGAGTACCTTGACGGGCTGACACTCGCCCGGATTACGGCCAATGCGGGGGGGCGGTTACCTGTCGCCGAAGCGGTGGACTATGCGCGCCAGATTTGCGCGGCGCTGGCATATATGCATGCCCATGCACCCCCGATCATCTACCGCGATGTCAAACCCGACAATGTAATGGCTTCGCGTTCCTTTGCGGCGGTGGTGAATACCGGCGCTGAGCCAAGGCTCAGCATCCCTTCGGGCAGGTCGGTCGCGAAGTTGATCGACTTTGGCCTCGCGCGCAAATACCGCGCCGGCGCCCATGGAGACACTTCTGTATTTGGCTCGCTGGGTTATGCGCCACCGGAGCAATATGGCGCCGCGCAGACCGACGCGCGTTCCGATGTGTTCGCGCTAGGCGTCACGCTGCTGGTGCTACTCACGGGTTACAACCCGGCGACGAACACCAATATCGCCGGACAGTTGCCGCGCGCGCGTTCCCTCAATTCACTGCTGTCAGGAGACATCGAAGAAATCATTGTGCGCGCCACGCAGCCGTATCCGGAAGACCGCTGGCAGTCAGCGCGCGCGTTCGATCTTGCACTCAGCGCGCTCAACCTGTAAGGATGGCCCTGCATCCTCAGGGATGCAACCCATCCCCTTGGGGAAAGCGCTACCGCCCTCCCATGCCTGATGTCGCAACGTCTGTATACCGAGGATGATCAGCGTCAGTGTCCATGCCAGCGACGATGCGTAGCCGGTGCTGTTGTTGATAGAGTCTTCGTGATACAACTGCACTACGTTGGTCAACATCGAATTGGCGGGGCGTCCCATATGCCTAACTTCTGGTCTTGGCAACAATCCATGTGTTGACCGCGACTTGTTGCATATCAAAGACATCGCCACTCATCATTGCTATCCTGACACCATATCAGTGTGGATCGGAATATAACGCATGAAAAAAGTGACTGGCGCGCGGTCTCCTGCAGTGTTGCTGCGATTTTGTTTGATGGCTGTCGTCTTGATCGGGCTTCTGGCCGGGTTGTGGGCAGCACTCGCGCGGGTGGGGTGGGCTATGCCGACACTTACCGAGTCTCTCAGCGGTGTACACGGTCCGCTGATGATCGTAGGCGTGTTAGGCACTTTGATCGGCCTGGAACGGGCGGTGGCGCTGGCGGGACTTGATCAGCGCAAATTGCATCCCACCTACGCCGTCCCGGTTGTTAATGCGGTTGGCGCTTTGCTGCTCATCCTTATCGGCGCGCAACCGGTCGCCAAAGCCGTGCTACTGCTGGGCAATCTGGCTCTCGTGGCGCTTTTCGGCGTCATGTTGCGTCGCCATAGGGCGCTGCATATTGTCGTGATGGCGGCTGGAGCGGTGTATCTTGCGATCGGCACATTGGCGTGGCTCCTTGGCGCCCCCCTCTTTCAGGTGGTGTATTGCTGGGTCGCGTTTCTGGTTCTCACCATCGTGGGCGAACGGCTGGAATTGTCGCGCGTGCGTCGTCTGTCGAAATTGTCGTATCGGTTGTTCGGAATCAGCGCCGGTTTTTATGGCGTTGCGGTGCTAAGCACGTTTGTCAACCTGGATATCGGGATACGCGCCACAGGCATCGCGACGGTGCTGCTGGTGATCTGGCTGTTTCGCTACGATGTAGCGATGACAGCAATCCGCCGCCAAGGTCAGGTGCGCTTTATCGCTGCGTGCCTGTTGGCTGGGTATGGCTGGCTGGGCGTCAGCGGTCTTTTTGGCCTTTTCTCCGGCGTCAGCTATGCCGGATTTGCCTATGATGCGTTGTTGCATTCGGCGCTGCTCGGATTTGTTTTCTCGATGATCTTTGGTCATGTGCTGGTGATCTTGCCGGCCGTGATCGGGCGGTTCATCGCGTACCGGCCGGCGTTTTATGCATACCTGGCCGTGTTCCATGTCTCGGTGGCCATACGGATCATGGGTGACGTGCTGTTGCAGTCCACGGTGCGCATGTGGGGCGGGCTGTTCGATGTCCTCGCGCTGCTGGCATTTCTTATTGCCGTGATTCACGCCGCGCGCACTTCGCCTCAACCCGGCGTAAAATGTGAAGGGCGAAATGTGAATGAGAATCATTATTGAGGGAATGTATTTTGCCTGAAATTAAACCTGTTCGTTCGGCTGCGTCATCGGTTAAGTTGCGGCCTATTGCCTTGCCTGCTGAACATGGCGGGTGGTCGTTTATGGCTGAGCCGCTGTTGCTCGGGCTGCTGCTCGCGCCATCAGTCGCCGGGCTGTTCCTTGCTCTGGCGGTTATCGGCGTCTTTTTAATCTTTCAACCGTTGCAACTGGCGCTCAAGGATGTGTTCAAGGGTAAGCGTTACGCCCGCACGCCGTGGGCGGTGCGCTTTGCCGCGGGTTACGGATTGCTTGCACTGATCGGGGTGATTGGCGCGGCATTGACGGCCGGGTCGGCATTCTGGCTGCCGGTGTTGCCCGCGCTGCCCATCGCTGCCTTGCAGGTCTTTCTGGTCATTCGAGGTAAAGGTCGCAGCGCTCTGGCCGAGGTCAGTGGCGCAGTGGCATTGGGCGCAAGCGCTGCGGCCATTGTCAGCGCCAGTGGATGGACGCCTGTTGCGGCATGGGCGCTGTGGCTGGTGCTCGCCATGCGGGCGGCTTCCTCGATTCTGTATATTCGCGTACGGTTGCGCCGTGCGCGCGGAGAAGAGGCTAACCGGTCGCCTGCGATGATTGCCAGTGTGGTAGCTGTTGTGGCCATTGGCGCGTGTGTCAGTGCGGGTGCGCTGCCATGGACGGCGGTGGCGGCCATGATGATCCTGCTGGCGCGCGCAACCTATTACCTGTATGTGCCACAAAAACCGGTGCGCACGCCGATCATTGGCGTTCATGAGGTTGGTTTTGGCGTGCTGACTGTGGTGATGGTGGCGATAGGATTCAGGCTGTAAAAGGCAGGGCGTGGTGGTAGACGGTATGATAGAGGCCATGAATCACCGTCTGGCGCAGTGTCTCATGCTCGGTGCGACGCTTGTCGTGTTATGGTCAGCAGGCTGTGCGGTAGGGCGAGATGCGAATCCACCGGCAGCATCGACTGGCATCGCCACGACCTACGTGTTTGCCACGCCCGGCGCGCTTGTTGAATCGGTGATATCCGTGACGGTGATCCCCACGCCTTCCCCTGCTGCGACAGTCACACCTGCGAAAACCGCAAAACCCGTAGTCTATCTGTCTCCGATTGCGTTGCGTTATGTGATCATCGAACGCTTTGGACATAGCGAAGCGCACCCGCCTATTTTCTACTGCGAGGGTGATGGCTCTGCCGTGGTATTGGGCAGCGAAGGCGCGGCGGCCGAGGCATGGTTCGCGGCGCAAAGCCAGGCCTCAGCCGAGATACAGGGCATTAAGGCGCATCTCGGTCTGAGCAGTGCGACGCTGACGCCGGCGCAGCAACTGCTTGTTTACCGCGAACACAAGCTGTTGAGCGCCGTTTCCCTGCAAATAGCGGGCAGCGGGTATCGGTTCAGCGTGAAAGTGATTGACCGCGGCGCAGGCATGGTGCAAACCGGGCGTCAGACCGACGGCGCGATCACACCGCAAGGGACGATTGCGATTATCAAACAACGCGATGTGCCGCTGATTTGTCTACAATGAACCCATCGCGATTTGCTGTCAGTGCGCATACTACCGTGCTCCCCACATGGAAGGCGATCAACTTCAGCAGATCCAGCAACTAGCTATTCATGTCAAAACCCGTAGACTCACTACCTGTTTTAGTATATAAATCAGGTAGTGAGGATGCGCTTCGTTAGGCTAAAGGCTGTCGCTTTTTTACTCCCTCGACACCATAACGGCGAACTGTTATGTCATCATGCGAAAACTCTTTGCCGACCTCGGACTCGCCAGTGTAAAAGGGCGCCGATTTTTGCTATGGCGACCTTATAATCTCAGT
>CAIQQO010000258.1 GCA_903873965.1 uncultured bacterium | reverse complement strand
ATATTTCTTGAGGAAATTGCGGAACAGGTTGCCGCCCACCGCCCAACAGGAGATTGAGGTGAAACCCACGCCGGCCAGCAGGAAGGCGAACAGCCCGACGACGAGGGGGTTCTGGTACACGGGTGTAATGAACAGAGAAAAGACCGTTACCCCGTAGAGGATGACTTTAAGGTTTACAAACTGCAGCCCGAAGCCCGCGCCAAAGGTGTTCAGCTTCTCCGGGGTGTTGTCTGCTTTCTGAGGGCGGGAGAAGACAAGATGCGCAGCCAGAAACAGCAGATAAGCGGCTCCCGCGAGGTTCAGCCAGAAGTGTACCTGGGGATGAGGTTCGCCAGCGCCACATTCAGTAAACCGCACGCGAGCATAACGACAAAGAAACCGGCCGTCATGCCGGTCAGGAACCCAAATGTGCGTCGATAGCCATAGCGCAGGGCATTGGACATCGCCATGATGTTGTTGGGTCCGGGGGTGAACGTGGTCACCACGACATAGGCAAGGAAAGGAAAGAAGTTCAGCATAATATTCAGATAGGGCTGTGCAAATGACGCCCATGGCGGTATCGTACCGTTGCGGTACTGCCGCTGCCTGATTATGGCAGCGATATCAGCGGGATTGCAATCAGCGCAAGGGCAATCCCGACCGCCTGACTGCGGATCAGCCGTTCACGCAACAAAGTCAGCGCAAGGATGACGGTCGTCGCAGGATAGAGCGACGAAAGCACGCCCGCGATGTCCAGCCGTCCCGCGTGCGCCGAGAGCAGGAAAAATAGATTGCCGCCGCCATCCATCACGCCTGCGGCAATGATCGGCACGATGGCATTGCGCGGCGGCAGGTGAATGGCACGTTTGTACACAGACCAACCCAGCACAGCAAGTAACGATGCGGCGCGCGCCACTGCCAGCGGCCAGTACACAGAACCATGCTGGGCCTGCGCAATCATGATGAGAAAACTGCCGAATCCCACGCCCGAAAGGAGTGCCAGAAAAAGGCTGGTCGCGCGTCCGGCAACCACCGTATTAGCCGATCCCGACTTTGAGACGAACCACACCCCTGCCAGCGCCAGGATAAATCCCAGCAGCACCACCGGCGTGGGCAATCCATGCGTGAGCGCGTAAGCAATGGCTGGCAATGCGGCGGAAACAACGCCTGACACTGGCGCGACAGCGCCCATCTGCCCAATTGACATAGCCCGATACAGCGAGACCAGGCCGACCATGCCGCATACACCCGCAGCAGCGCTCCACGCCACATCCACCATTGCAGGTAACGGCTCGTTCGAAACCAGCGCAAGCGCCATGAACAACGCAATTCCGATCACTTGCGACAACAGCAGGACCATGTTGACCGGCGCGCGCCGCGTAGCTATACCACCGCTGAAATCGCCCGCGCCCCATGTGACGGCAGCAATCAGCCCATAAACAACGGACGCCAACGTAGAAGGAATCATTCAGGCGGACTCCTGCCCTGTCAACTCAACACCGTCGCGAGGAAACCAACGATGATGGTGACTCCAGCCAGGAGAATCCACACAACGTTATCGCGCACCAGGTTGCTGACACTTTCACGCGCGTAACCTCGCGTTGACCCCGCCCCACTCTCATCACTATGATTGAACAATAACGCGCTGAGCTCAGCCACATTGTGTGGGCGGTCGTCCGGGTGCATGGCGATGGCAGCCGCAATCGCGCGTTCAACATGCTCAGATATGGCAGAGTTGACAGCGCGCGGTGGAATCAACGCTTCCGGTTTCAGGAACCGTTGCTTCGCTTCGGGTGGCGGCTGGTTGGTCAGCAGGTGGTACAGCGTCGCCCCAAGCGCATAAATATCCGAGCGCGCATCGGTATGCGTGTCGTCCTCGCCATATTGCTCCAGCGGCGTATACGCTGCGGTCCCGCGACCCTGCAACACGGTGATCGTGCGCGAGTCATCTTTAACCAGCACCTTGACCAGTCCAAAGTCCACCAGCTTGATCAAACCGCTGGGCGTCAATTTGATATTACTCGGTTTGATATCACGATGCAGCACCGGCGTGTCCTGGTCGTGCATATAAGTCAACGCGTCGCACAACTGGCGCGCCCAGTTCATCACCTCGACCTCGGTAAGAAAACGTCCAGCGCGGCGGGCTTCATCCACGATCTCTTTCAAGTCCTTGCCCGAGACATAGTCCATCACCAGATAGTCCTGTTCGGCCTCGGTGAAATAATCCGAAACTTTAGGCAGGTTGGGATGATCCAGCCGCGCCAGGATGCCGGCTTCGCGTGAGAACTGACGTTGCAGTTCGCTGGTTACTTCTTTGTCGGCGGCGGGGTCGATGCGCACAGTTTTAATCGCGCACTTGCGCCCTTCGAGGCGCATATCTTCGGCAAGGTACACTGACCCCATGCCGCCCTGGCCTATCGTCTGCACCGTGCGATAACGATTGCGCAATATGGTCCCACGCTCTAGCATAATTGCATTCTAATTGAGGAAACCGTTCGCGGATCGGCAGGCAGATGCTGACTTCGCACCCTCAGTTTATTGATAGCGATTCTCGAAGCGCAAACCGTGGCCGCGCACAGTGACAATGTATTCGTGTTCAGCGTCCTGCTCGGTGATGCGGTCACGCAGGCGGCGCACCAGCGCATCGATGGCCTGCTCGCTGACGCCGTACGCACTCTCGCCTTCCCACACCTTCTCAACGATCTCCTGGCGGCTGACAACCGCGCCATTCGCCTCGATCAGCAATTCAAGCAGGCGATACTGCTGCACCGACAGCGGTGGTTCAAGATTCTTCTCGGCAATAAAAATGCGCCGGCTTTCCCTATCCAGCCGAATACCGCGCACTGCTGCCCGCATGCCCTGGCTGATCGGTCGCGCATTCAACGGTGCCGTAGCGTCACTGCCCACAAAGGCGATCTTGACACACAACGCAATCTGTATCTCGTCGCCATCCTGCAGTTTCTGTGGCTCATGCACTTCCTTGCCGTTTAAGAAGGTGCCGTTTTTGCTGCCCAGGTCAATCAGGACAAAACCGCCATCCGTGCGCTCGATCATGGCATGCTTGCGCGACACTTGCCGTTCCGGCAGAAGCAGATTTGCCACACCCACTTCGCGGCCGATGATGACGCTGTCACTGTCCACCAGCCAGCGTTGCCCGGCCATCTGGCCGTTCTCTATGATGAGCATCGGAGAGTCCTGATTCATTGTGCTGTATTTTACATTCTTGTCTTTAGTCTTTAGCCACTGACGCCTTCGAACTTCCGCGCCACCAATACATCGCGCTGCTTGATCACCCGGTCGACGCGATGCGCCAGTTGATTGTAGGGCGCGTCGTTCAGCACAACAAAAGCGGCTGACGCCTCAACCAAGGCGATCATATCGGCGCGCGGGAAACGGGTCGCGTCCCACGCCACGGCCATCGCGCCGCCCGACACGAGTTGGTTTGCCCACACCGGCAACGCCTCGTCCATCAGCTTGCTCAACTCGCCATGATGCTGAATGCCATACGGCAGATCAGTGACGATCAGGTTGGCTTTCTTAACATTGCTCAGCAACTCGGCGCTCTCTGCCGTGTCGCCAATGGCAATGACGCATTGCTTTGGCCAGACGCTTTCATCAGCGCGATCGACCGGCGTCGACTCGGCGGCGTGGTTGGCATTGGCGATGCTTTTGCCCAATGTAAACCACCAGCGCCGTCCGATCTTCTTCAAGCGCTCTTCTTTAACGCGGCACGCGATGCCCTGCTCGCGCATGTACTGCTCAATGAAAGTAGCAGTCGATTCAACGTCGGCGCTGTCCTTCTCCACACCGACGACGTTAGCGCCAAGCAACAGCGCCGCGAACAGCGTCGTGCCGCCTCCTGCCAGCGGGTCAAAAACGCGCAGGCTGTGCCACGGCGCATGCGCAAACGCGCTGGCATGCCGCGCGATGTTACACATGAACTGCGTAAACAGTTCATTCGTCTTGCCCTTATAGCGCCGCGTCATGATGAGGTCGGGCGGGAAGGCGGGCGGGTAGCCTGCTTCAATCGGGCGCAGCCACGGGCCTGGCGCGCCGCTGATCTCATCGCGATACTCGTAATAAGCACTGGTCATGGCCAGCATGCCCAGTTCCGCACGCGCCTGCGCAGAATCGTCCAGCGCGCCGTTGTAGTCGAATCTGAGATACGACTGTCCGCCGAGCGCGACCGGCGTGATGTTCGAAATGTCCGCGCCGAGTGCGCTCAGCGTCAACTCGTGTGGCGCGAGTGCATCAGCCAGCGCGGCATATTGCGTGCTGCGCTGCGGCGCGATTTGTGCAACACAGGTACTCATCCTCATGATGATGCCGAGCCATATCTTGCGTGGCAATGTTTGAACTTGCGACCGCTGCCGCATGGGCATGGGTCGTTGCGTTTGGCGGCGGCAAACACGGCGTCCTGCTGCGCCATGTGGCGCATGATGTTGGCGGGAGGACGGCGCGCGCGCAGTTCCGCGGCCATGAATTTCATCGGCGCGTCGATATGGTTGAAGAAGGCGCGATAACCGGCGCACAGGTAGTTCAAGCCCGGTTCGCCGTCAGGCGTCATCAGGATGCGATCCTTGGGACAACCGCCGTTGCATACGAAGCGCACCTCACATTCACGACAGTATGCTGGCAACGTTGTGCGCTTGGCCTGCCCAAAGGCCCATTGCTGATCGGATGACACCATATCGAGCAACGGGATATCGTTGACATTGCCAAGCTTGTAGCGTGGCTCAACAAAGTGATCGCACGAATACACATCGCCATTGTGTTCCATCGCAAGCGCCGCACCGCACGTCTCTTCGAAAACACACAGCCCCGCGCGTTCGCCCGACCATGCGGCCAGCGCAACATCGAAAATCTGGACAAACACGCGCCCGACATCGCGCCGTACCCATTCATCGAAAACCGCGTTGAGAAACTGGCCATACTGCGCGCCGGTCACTGAGCGGTTCGTGATCGCCACGCCCTCCTGATTGCCAGTGTCGTTCCCATCAGCATGCAGCGCCATCTCGCGCTCCACAATCGGGATGAATTGCACGAACTGGGTCATCACCTCGTCACGCAGAAAGCGATACACTTCACCGCCATGTTCGGCATTGGCCGCATGCACCGTCGTCAGGATATTGAAGTCGACTTTGTGCTGCTGCATCAAGCGCGCAGCCGCCAGCACGCGATCGAAAGTAGGCTTGCCACCCTTATCAACCCGATACACATCGTGCAGATGGCGCGGACCATCCATGCTCAGGCCGATCAGAAAACCGTTGTCGTGAAAGAACTGGCACCATGCCTCATCCAGCAACGTCCCATTCGTCTGCAGTGCGTTGTACACGCGCATGCCGGGCTTGCAATACTTCTGCTGATAAGCGATCGCTGTGCGGAAGAAGTCCAGCCCCATCAGCGTTGGCTCACCGCCCTGCCACGCAAATGTCACCTCAGGCACACGCTGCGCCTCGATATATTGTCGCGTGTAGCTTTCCAACAAGTCTGTAGCCATGCGGAAACGACTGCCTGGATACAGCATTTCCTTCGATAGAAAGTAGCAGTATTTACAGTCCAGGTTGCAGATCGCCCCGCGCGGTTTGAGCATGATATGAAACGCCGCCGGCGTTGTGCGCTCAGTGCCTGCAGTAGGCAAGGTGTTGATCATGTGGGGCCCATTGTAACAAGCACAAACCCAGGCTTTGAAAACGCGCAGGACGGCATGCGCGTCGCCCTACCCATCAAGCCCTAAGCCTGCTCGTGGAACTGGAGCTCATGCAGGCGATAGAACAGGCCTTTGCGTTCGATCAGTTCCGCCGCCGTGCCGCTCTCCACCACCCTGCCATCATCCAGCGCATAGATAACATCGGCATGATCAACAGTCGACAGGCGATGCGCAATCACCATCACCGTCCGCCCGCGCATCAGTACGCCCAGCGCCTGTTGCACCAGTTCCTCAGACTCGGAATCGAGCGCCGACGTCGCTTCATCCAGCAATAGCACCGGCGCATCTTTCAGCAACGCGCGCGCAATCGCAATACGCTGTCGTTGTCCGCCTGACAAACGCGCGCCGCGTTCGCCCACCATGGTGTCGTAGCCGTCGGGAAACTGGCTGATGAAATCATGCGCATTGGCTGCCTGCGCGGCGGCAATCGCATCGTTTTTCGTTGCCCCCGGCTTGCCGTACAAAATGTTGTCAAGAATGCTGCCGCTGAACAAATAGGCATCCTGCGGGATGTAGGCAAACAGTTCGCGCAACTCGTTCAGGCGATAACGGTTAATGTCCTGCCCGCTGACGGTTGCGTAGCCCTTGCGGATCGGATAGCATCCCAGCAACAGCTTGAACAAGGTGCTCTTCCCACCACCGCTCGGCCCTACAAAGGCCACCACCTGCCCCTGGCGCACCTGAAACGACACCCCATTCAATACGGGTTGATCGCCATTGTAGCCAAAGGTCACATCACGAAACGCTACCACTGACGACTGCTCGTTTGCCAACGGCAACCCTGCGCCGGGATTCTCGCCATAGGTTTCAGGCTCGAGTTCAGCGTCCAGCACCGCTGCAATCCGGTCTGCCGCTGCCAGTGACGCTTGTATGCGCGTTATTGTCCCGCTGATGGAATACATAAAGTATTGCAACCCGCCATTCAACTGGATCAATCCGACCAGCGTACCAAATGTGGTCATGCCCTGCAACACCATGTAGGAACCAATCCCAAGTGGCCCGATGATGAAAGTCAGCGTGGCCAATCCGTTCAGCCCGGAGAGCAACGCGTCCAGCCGCACTTTGTGCATGCTGCTTTTTAACAGGTCATGATTCGCTATGCCGAAGCGCCCCAGAATCCAATCGCCCAGGCTGTATGTACGAACCACCTCATAACCTGCAAGCACATCCGCCATACGCTCGCTCATACCACCCAGGCGCGCTTGAATCCCTTCACTTGCCTTGCGCAAAGCGCCGGTGAAAAGAGTATTGACCAGCAACGGCACCATACCGGTGATAAAGACTATCAGCGCCAGTTGCCAGTTCAGCACCAGCATGAAGGCAGCCGCTGTCAGTCCTTGCAGCGTGGCATTAAACAGGTTCAGCATATCCTGTTGAAAAGCCTGTTCAGTTGTGCTGACATCATTCGTCAGCACCGCCATCAGGTCGCCGCTGTGTCGCCTTTCGTGATAACCCAGCGGCAAGCGCTGCATGCGGCTGAAAATCGTCTGGCGCATGTTGGCGACTGCGCGAATCGTGACGGAGCGCCACACAAATGACAACAAGACGTTGACCGGAATCCACACGGCCAGAAACGCCACCCAGATTTCAACCGAGTAGACCAACTGCTCGATCGTGCCGCCGGTGATGGCATCAACAAACAACTTGATGACGTAACCGATATAGGCGCGCTCGGCGCTGAGCACAATCACCAGCGCAACCAGACTGATGAAATAGGCCCAGTGCAGTGGCTTTAAAAAGCTGATCAAACGCCACAGGTTCTGGCGGCGCGGGGCATTCACTGTCGTTGCCGCGATCTTTGTTGCATTCATTGCTGCGCCTCCACAACCGGCGTCTGGACGGCATCTTGAAACTGTCGCATATACAACTCCCTGTAGCGTCCTTCATGATTGAGCAACTCGTCGTGCGTGCCGGCTTCGACAATCTGACCTTCTTCGATTACCAGTACGCGATCGGCGCGCCGAATGGTCGACAGGCGATGCGCCACCACGATGGTGGTGCGTCCGGTCATAAACTTTTCCAGCGCATCCTGAACCAGCGACTCGGAGGCTGTGTCGAGCGCCGACGTCGGCTCATCCAGCAGCAATACAGGCGCATCTTTCAGAATAGCACGCGCCAATGAGATTCGCTGGCGTTGCCCACCCGACAAGCGCGCGCCGCGTTCGCCAACCAGTGTCTTGTAACCATCGACCATCGCCATGATGTCATCATGAATATTGGCCATGCGCGCCGCGCGTTCGATCTCGGCCTGCGTTGCGCCCGGTTTCCCGCACGCGATATTCTCGCCAATATTCACTGGAAAAAGATAGGTGTCCTGCGCGACAAAGGCCATCTGCCTGCGCGCCGCGACCAGCGACCACATATTCAAATCGCGCCCGAATAACAGGATGCTTCCCGCGTTGATCGGATAGAACCCCAGCAGCACCTTCAGCAGTGTCGATTTTCCTCCTCCACTACTGCCTACAATCGCCACCATCTGTCCCCGGGTGATGGTGGCATCAATGTGGCGTAGCGCCAGGTGCCCACTTGATCCAACATCGTAACCAAAGTCCACGCCTTCATAGCGCACGGCCACCGTTTCATCAGCGGGCAGGTACGACTCTCCGCTGCTGCGCTCCGGCGTGACATCCAGGATTGCATACAGGCGCTGGATAGCGCCCACTCCCTCGCTGACACGGGCAATTGCGGGCGGCAATTGCGATAGCGGGTTGGCAACGAAATTCAGCATGTTGATAAACGACATCAGGCTGCCGAATGTCAATAGTCCGTTTAAGGCAAGGTAACCGCCAAGGCCAAAAGTAATGAGAAACGGCAGCAAACCGAACATCGTACCGCCCGCATCAATCGTCGCGCGCAGTCGCGCCAGCAGCAATCCTTTCTGCATCGTAGCGTGATTGGCCACCCGGAAGCGCTCATCCATGACATCCACCAGGTTAAACGCCTTGGTGACCATCAAACCGGCCAGGCCATCCTGCGCCATGCTCATCGTATTACCCACGGTTGCCTGCATTTCCTCGGACCGCTTGCCTATAGGCGCGTTCAGCTTGCCCACAGCCATAATCATGACCGGCAACATGATCGTGATGACCAGTGCGAGCGGCCAGCACAGCGCGAACAATGTGATCAATGCGCCTACCCCCATGAGCGATTGGTAGAAAACATCCAACAACGACGAGCCGGTGAGTGTCTTGAGCTTAACGAGGTCCGAATTCACCACGGTGAGTAAGTCTCCCGTGTGGCGTGTTTCCAGTGTCTGCATTGGAAGCACCGTCGCCTGTGTTGCAAAGCGTTCGCGCAACGTGGCGACCGTGTTTTCACTGAAACGCCCAAGGCTATAGGTACGCACATAGTTGACGAAAGGCCCCAGGGCAAACACAGCCAGTGTCAACATCAGGTTGCGTAAAAAAACATCCATCTGGTGATCAGATACCGCATTGATCAATCGCATCAAACCAATATTCCAGCCGATGGTGATGATGACTTCACCGAATGCGGCAGCAAGTGCTGCGTACAACCAGATCTGGTTTCGCCCTGACAAATGCAGCAAACGCTGCAAGCCATCCTTGATCGATATTCCGGGTTCGCTTGCTTTGGCCATCAGTATCTGTGTCCTTTTTACGTTACCTGTAGAACATGGAAGGACATTATCATTTCAACCCGCAGGACTCATCGGCCGTTTGGATTGGTAAAGGATTGAGGCGCGAGTACGACTAAAGTCGTAGATCGGGAGGCTGCTGCACGGCGCGCATCAACTCGATGCAGAAGCCGATTTTATCTGCCGTGTCGAGATAATAGAACGCATTGCCGGCCTGCGTGCCATCACCGCCCATCTCAACATGTACATCATTCTGCGCCAGAAAATCGAGCACGGGAACTTCATCCGGCATGCTGAACTTGATATGATGAATCCCCTCGCCGTGCTGGTCAAGGAAATCCTGCCAGATGCTCGGACCTTGCAATGGCTCAACCAATTCCAGTTGCAGCGTGCCTAGATCGGCCGACGCAATGCGGGCAGTGTATTGTCCCGGTTGGCCATGATACTCTTTATACAGACGACCACGCTCTGGCGGCGGCCAGTCGATCACTCGAAATGGCCCAATGCCAAAGACGCGCTGCAGATACTCAACCTTGGCATCCAGGTCGCGTACGACAACACCCACCTGCACACATTGTTTGAAAGTATCTCCTGGTAAATCCATGCTCTTGCTCCTTACGACAGCAAATGAATAGATAATACCGCCATGCTCGATCTCACGTTCAAGTTCAGCCAGCACAGCCTGACCGACTTTGTCGAGTGCCCACGCCGCTTCTACCTGCGCTACGTGGTGAAACAAGTATGGCCGCTCGTTGAGACCGATCCACTCGGCCTTGATCCTTTCGAGCGCCAGCTATACCTGTGGCGCGGCGTGATGCTGCACCGCTGGATAGAGCGCTACTGGCTGGGCATCCCGCCCAGCACATCCGATGATCCCGAGTTGAACCTGTGGTGGGTGCGCTTTCTGGCTACCGATTTTTCAGACCTGCCCGAACAGCGCCTTCCAGAACTGGCGCTGGTGGCAGCCATCGAAGATCATCAGCAACAGCCTCGGTTGTTGTATGCGCGGTTCGATCTGCTGGCCAGCGAGCCGGGGCGCGCCATCATCATCGACTGGAAAACGTTGCGCGGCGCGCGCCCGCCTCGCTATCAGACCTTCGCCACACGGATGCAGACGCGCATCTACCAGTACGTCCTGACAACAGCAGGCGCCGCCTACAACCATAGCGACCCCTTCGCGCCTGAGCACATCCGCATGCGCTACTGGCTGGCCAACTTCCCCGATACCCCGTGGATCGAAGTGCCCTACTCCGAAGAACAATATGCGCGCGATCGTGAATGGCTGCAGCGGCTTATCGGGGATATCACACGCCGCGAAGGCGAGGCGCAGTTTGAGATGACATCTGATGAGCGCAACTGCATGTATTGCACCTACCGCACACTGTGCCGGCGCACTCAGGCATTACCACCAGCCCAGGAACAGGACCAGTGGGTTGATATTGAGGCAATCACGGAACTGGACTACTAACACCACTACTCTTCCAGCTTCAGCATCGCCATGAACGCTTCCTGCGGGATTTCCACACTGCCGAAGGTCTTCATGCGCTTTTTGCCTTCTTTCTGTTTCTCCAGCAGCTTGCGCTTGCGCGAGATGTCGCCGCCGTAACACTTGGCCAGAACATCCTTGCGCATGGCTGGCACCGTTTCGCGCGCGATGATCTTCGCGCCGATAGCGGCTTGAATGGGTACGACAAACATCTGGCGCGGGATCACTTCCTTGATCTTCTTCGCCATGGCGCTGCCTTTGCTGACCGCCTCTTCCTTGTGCACAATCAGCGACATCGAGTCAAGCGATTCACCGTTAATCAGAATGTCCATCAGCACAAGTTCGCCGGTGCGATAACCCTCGAACGAATAATCAAGTGACGCATAGCCACGCGTGGCGCTCTTCAGTTTGTCGTAAAAGTCGATGATCATTTCCGACAGCGGCAACCGATATGTCATCATGACACGTACGGTATCAAGATATTCCATGTTGACCGTTTCGCCGCGACGATTAGTCACCAACTCCATGATCGGGCCGATGAATTCCTTCGGTGTGAAGATTTGAATCTTCATCCACGGCTCGCGCATTTCGGTCAACCGGGTCGGGTCAGGCATGTCGGAGGGCCGATCCACGCGAATCACCTCGCCGGAGGTCAGCACCGCTTCATATTCCACACTCGGCGCAGTAAACACGACATCCATATCGTACTCGCGTTCGAGGCGCTCCTGGATAATCTCCATGTGAAACATACCGAGAAACCCGACGCGGAAGCCAAATCCCAATGCGGATGATGTCTCTGGCAAAAACGTCAGCGAGGCATCGTTAAGCTGCAGCTTATCAAGCGCATCACGCAATAGCGGGTAGTCATCGGTCACGCTCGGATAGATGCCCGCGAAGACCATCGGCTTGGCTGGTTTATAGCCGGGCAAAGCATCGGCGGGTTGCGCGGCATTCACCATCGTGTCGCCCACGCGGCACTCGCGCACGCCCTTGAACCCGGTGGCAATATAGCCCACTTCACCTGCCTGCAATTCACCCGTGATCGTCATGCGCGGCGTGAACGTGCCAATCTCAATCGGCTCAAACGCGGCATCGCTGGCCGACAGGCGCAGCTTCGTCTTCATATTGACGGAGCCATTGGTGATGCGGACGTAACCAATCACACCTTTATACGCATCGTAGTGTGAATCGAAAATAAGCGCCTGCAACCGCGCAGATGGATCGCCAACGGGCGGCGGGACATCGCGCACGACGCGTTCCAGCACTTCCTTGATGCCCACGCCTTCCTTGGCCGAGATGCGCAATACTGTATCAGGGTCGTCACCGAGCAGTTCGGCAATCTCTTTCGCGACCTCGTCGGGTCGGGCGTGCGGCAGGTCAATCTTGTTGATCACCGGGATGATATGCAGGTTGGCCTCGAGCGCCAGATACAGGTTAGCCAGCGTCTGCGCCTCGACGCCTTGCGAGGCATCGACGACGAGCAGCGCTCCTTCGCACGCGTTGAGCGCACGGCTGACTTCGTAGGTGAAATCCACATGCCCCGGCGTGTCAATGAGATTAATCTCGTAGGCCTGACCATCGCTTGCCGTATAGTCCATGCGCACGGCGGAAGCCTTGATCGTGACACCTTTTTCGCGCTCAATATCCATCGTATCAAGCAGTTGCGCCTGCATTTCACGCAACGTTACGGTGCCCGTTGCTTCAAGCAGCCGGTCAGCCAGCGTTGACTTACCGTGATCGACATGAGCGATGATGCAGAAATTGCGGATCTGTTTCATTATTGACAGTTAGTGGCCAGCACCGATCACCCATTCAGATAGGCATAGTACCGGCGTTATCATCTTCATCCAGACCGCTGCCATCTCCAAACATGCGGTCAATCTGTGATTGCTCGCGACCGGCATCGTAGCCGATAGCAAACATGGTCTTAACCATGGCGCGGATGGTTAACTCAAACGATTCACGCGAATCTTCGCGCGCGAAATTCCACGCGGATTCCTCGGCCTGCAACTGCACCCGATTCATGTGCGCCAGCACTTCCGTGGAAATCACCTCATCCATCGGCATATTGCCGAGGATACTTTCGATCCATTGGCGAAACTCTGACTGAGTCATTGTTTGCTCCCGCTCCCGTTGGGAAACCTCTATTCTTTCCTTTGCTAAGCCCCTATTGTAATGCCCTTGTTTGACATGCCACCGTCATACCGTATAATCCACAGGCTTGTATAGATCGTTCGAATTTCCGAAAGATAATCTGCGCAAGAAAGAGGGTGATTATTGTGACGCGTGTGACCATTGATAACGATGAGTCATTTGAATCTGCGCTTCGGCGCTTTAATAAGATGGTTCAGGGCGACCGTGTGTTGTCTGAGGTGCGCCGTCGCCGTTTCTACGAGAAGCCCAGTATCGTAGATAAACGTAAGCGTGCCGCCAAGTTGCGCAAGAGCCGCCGCCAGACCTCGAAACTACTGCAAAACGAGCAATAGTTTTCATTCACTCCCTGCGTAGAGAGTTACAATAAGGCGGGCAGCGATGTCCGCCTTATTTATTTTCATCCTGAGTAATTTGACATAGAGCAGAGCGATGGGCCTTACACTTAAACAACGTTTACTAAATGACTTAAAGGACGCCATGCGCGAAAACGACGAGTGCAGAAAACTAGTCGTTCGCCTGATCGTAGCCAGTGTCCGCAACGCCGAAGTCGATGCCCGCACAGATGGGCGTGGCGGTGTCCTGAGCGATGCCGACGTTATGGCGTTGATTCGCCGCGAGATTAAACAGCACGAGGAGTCGCTGGCAGAGGCATCCAATGCCGGACGAGTCGACCTTGTCACAGAGCAAAATGCCGAACTCGACATCCTGAGGTCGTATCTACCCAAACAATTGACGCGAGAACAGATCACAGAACTGGCCAGACAGGTCATCGCCGAAGTAAAGGCGACATCGCCTAAGCAGCAGGGCGAGGTAATGAAAACATTGTTACCCAAAGTCAAAGACTCTGCCGATGGCAAGCTTGTCAGTGAAGTGGTGCGCGAACTGCTCAAGTAGGAGCGTTGACCAACCCAAGTACGAAGGTATAGGATGAAGACGGAAGCAGCGCCAAAGCCGGAATTGCAGATGGCTAAGCGCAAAGCCATCGTATTTGCCGTGATTGGCATTTCCGCCTTCATCGCTATAACCCTTGCCCAACTCTCACGCTTTTATATCGGCGGAAGCGCGGTGGTTCAGAACGGGAGCGTAGCGCTTCAGGATATCCGCGCTACGCGCCGCATCACCTATATCAGCGATTCTGAAACTGCGCGTCAGCGCGATCTGGCCGAGGCATCGGTTTCCCCAATATATACCGCACCGGATGCGCAGATCGCCCGCCAGCAATTGGGCTCAGCCCGCGATCTGATGAACCATATCGCACAGATCCGCGCGGATACCACACTGAGCACGTCGGCACACATCGAACAGTTGATGGCGATCCCGAACGTGGGGCTGAATGAAGCCACCGCAGGACGTATTCTGACGGTCAACGACACCGCCTGGGCGCGTATCGATACTCAGGTCATCGTGTTACTCGATGAAGTGCTGCGCTTCCCGATCCGCCCCGATAATCTGGACGGGGCCAAGGCCCAGTTGCCCAACCGCATCAGCCTGAATTTCAACGCCGATCAATCCTCAATTATTACCGCGCTGGCATCAGCGTTGCTGGTGCCCAATACCAACTACGATGCAGCCGCAACGGAAAACGCGCGCAAAAAAGCGCGTGAAGCCGTGCGACCGATTGAGCGCACCTTCGAGCAGAACCAGATCATCATCCGCAGTGGTCAGGTAGTTGGCCCGGCCGACATGGAAGTGTTGGATAAATTGAACATCCGCCGTCCAGCCATGTCCACAAGCGATATGCTGAGTGCGCTGCTCTACAGTGCCATCACCGTCGCCGCCATCGCAGGTGCCACGTATTATGGCCAGAAAAACCCGTTCGATCTGCGCCGACGCAACATCGCGCTGAGCACCGGCGCTTTTATCGGCGCACTTTTCATGGGTCGTCTGTTTCTGCCCGGGCACTCACTCATGCCCTACGTAGCCCCACTGACAACGATCAGCATCATCATCACTATCTGGTCGGGCACACTTCCCGGCATCGTCAGTACTATGGCGCTCGCCGGCTTAATCGGGCTGGGCATGGATCCGCCTGACGGCTATGCCATCTTCTGGGCTACCAGCGGTATTGTGGCATCGCTATTTGTCAAACGCGGTGAACGCATCAGCGACTTTATGCGCTCAGGCGCACTGGCATTGCTGACACAACTGGGCATCCTGGTGGCCATTAATGTCGGATCGGTAGCTATGGATGGCGGGGCGCCACTGGCCAACATGATGCTCGTTGCTTTAATCGGCAGCCTTGTTTCTGCAGCACTGGCACCCACCATACTGTTTATCTGCGGCCTCATTCTCGACATGACCACGCCATTCCAGTTGCAGGAATTGTCGCGACCATCGCACCCGCTTATCCAGCAGATGCTGATGCTGGCACCCGGCACTTATCATCACAGCCTGATGCTGGCCAATCTGGCCGAACATGCCGCCGAGCGCATCGGGGCAGACTCGCTGCTGACACGCGTCGGTTCCTACTATCACGATATCGGCAAGACACTGCACCCGTATTTTTTCATCGAGAACCAGATTGACCGCAACAACGTCCACGACCAGCTTGATCCACTGACCAGTTCGCGCGTTCTACAAAACCATGTGACGGATGGCCTGCAGCTGGCGCGTAACCACCGACTGCCTACGCGCATTCGGGCCTTCATCGCCGAACATCACGGTACGACGAAAACGGGCTATCAATACGCCCGCGCAGTGCAAGCCAGCACAGAACCTGTCGACGAAGCGCCCTTCCGATACCCCGGCCCGCGCCCGCAGAGTCGTGAATCGGCGCTCGTGATGCTGGCTGACGGCTGCGAGGCTATTGTGCGCGCGCGCAAACCGGTGGCGATTGAAGACACCGATTCTCTGGTGCGCAAGGTGATCTCAGAACGCATTGCAGATCACCAACTCGACGATTCAAACCTGACCTTGCGCGACCTGGAGATCATCCGGCAGTCCTTTGTGGATACGCTGCGCGGCGCCTACCATCCGCGCATCGAATATCCGGACGCCTTAAAAGCCGCCAAACCGCAAGAAGCCTTACCAGAGGAACGGTTACAAGAGCCGGGTCTGACGCCAGTGGTCAATATTCCAAGCGAGAATGTACAGGCATCATCACAATGACAACATCCGCAGCCACCCCCGTCCATCCCCTGATCCGCATGCGCTCTGCCTATCGTAAGACCGGGCGGTTGGCGCTGGTGCGCTCTGCGGCACTGGCCGCATTTGCATGTAACGTTGGGGCAAAAGGTCAGAAGTCAGAGGCCGTAAGCCAGAGAGGCGATCAGCCTGTCGAGTGGACGATCAGCCTGACTGACGATGTGGAATTGCACCGGCTTAATCTGCAGTTTCGTGGCATGGACAAGCCAACCGACGTGTTGTCATTCAGTAGCGAACGCTATCGGGATGGCAAGCTGAAACCTGATGCCAATGCAGCGCCCGGCAGCGCCGACGCGCCCGAGTTCCTTGGCGATATTGTGATCTCGATGGAGCGCTGCAGCGAGCAAGCTGCGGCAGCAGGACATCCCATCGAAAGCGAACTGGCGCTGTTGGTCATCCACGGCACACTGCACCTGCTGGGCTATGACCATAATTCCAAGACCCGCAAGGCGCGCATGTGGTCGACTCAATCACGCGCCTTGCAGTCCATTGGGATTACGCTCGACGTGGCGTAAAGGGAGAGGTCAGATATCTGACCCTAGCCTATCGGTACACCCACAGTCCGTCATCCTGTGTGCCGCACAAGATATCACCTGAATCATCCATAGCCAGTGTAATCACGCTGTCCGGGGGTCTAGCGATGCGTTCCCATGTCACGCCTGAATCCTCGGAAACAGCGATGGTCGAAGGGGTAGCCAGCAGGAGCTTGTTAAAATCTCGCGAGGTGGCTAGAGTAAAAGTCTCACCACTTCGAAACGCACTGCGCTTGGACCAGGTTGTCCCGCCATTGAAAGAGTAGAACAACCCTTTCGACTCAGTGCTGACGACAACAGCCCCGTGCGTCACCGCGACGCCAGTGGGGGGCATTGCGGCCTCTGCCGCTTCATCATCGCCCGCAAACGCCAGTTCACGCCAGGCGCGCCCGCCGTTCGTGCTGCGAAAAATGCCTGAACCGGTGACCACAAAAACGGTTTCATCGGCAGCAAAATCCGGTGTGACAGCAAGGGCCAGCGTCTCACGATCCAGCAGGCCAAAGTTCCACGAATACCAGCGCTGCCCATCGTCGGAAGACCGCAATACACCATCTTCGAGCGTCGCGGCAAACGCAATGCCATCGAACTCGAACCCGGGTGACAATACAATCTGCGAAACCTGCGACGGTTGCGGCAGTACGGCAGGGCTCCAACTGGCCCCGCCATCGATGGATCGCGCGATGCCATCGACAGAACCGATAAACATCAGATTACGGTTCGGATATGTTTCGGGTGCAGCGACAGCAGTAACCATCGCGCCACGCAATGTCTCGGTGACGACCTGCAACTGGCCATTCTGGTAGCACCACAATCCATCGTTGGTGCCCACCAGCCAGCCTTCAGTGCCCAGACGCCCCAGCGTAAAAATGACCGCGGGACTCTCTATCTTGTGCCAAGCTCGATTTGTCATAGGTGTGTAGTTTACCTTCTACCGTGGATTTTCCGCAAAACGTATCAGCAGGCTGCCAGCCTTCACGTTCTGCCCAGCGACAACAGTAATCTCGGCGATTGTACCCTCCTGTGGCGAGCGCAGTGTGTTCTTCATCTTCATTGCTTCCAGAACCAGTAACGGTTGCCCGGCTTGCACCTGATCTCCGGGCGCAATGTTAACGGCAATGATCGTTCCTGGCATCGGGGCAACCATGTCGTACGCGCCGGGCGCCGTCACTGCCTGCGCGGACACGCCGGGCGTGACGGACGCCGCAGCCGCAGAGGACGATGTGGTCCACTGGGGTGCAGGCGCAGCGCCGTAGATCGATACCGGACGCACAACGGCTTCGCCATCGCCGCGAATCGGCACCATCTCGGGTGTAATTGAGGCTTCGGCAATGTCGTGATCGCCGGCAATATGCACCTCTAGTTCGCGATCGCCAATCCACACACGGAAGCGATCTGCCGCCATTTCCTGTACATCGATAACGTATTCGTGTTGTCCGACCTTAATGTTGTAACGTCGCATGATTCGCTGTTCCGAACGGAAAAACTAGTAATGACTGTTGATATTCTGAACTGGTCGCTCAACGGCGTCGCGGGTGCCAGGTCTGCGTCTGCGCCACGCGCCCCGAACCAATCCAGCGGCTGGGCAAGGTGCCGGGTTGGTGCGTGCGCATAGCGGGCGCGGCCTGCTTGCGCCGGATGCGTCGATGCATACGCACAGCCACCATGACGGCTGCGAGCATTTCGGGCGTCAACTCTTTCGCCTGCCCCGACGGATTGACATCGGAAAGTGTGATGGAGTCCTGTGCATCAATTTCGTCTTCCAGATACTGGCGCATGCGGCGCGCACTCTGGCGCCGGTTGCGATCCACAAAGTAGGTCACCAGCCCCAGGACGCCGCCTGCCAGCACCAACGCCAGTCCGAGAAACCCTGGATGGATACCCTTTGATTTGTCCTCGCCAGAAGAACTCAGAGTCATCATACCGGCATCAATCCATGCTTTTTGGGTGGGTTCTGTTGCACCTTGGTGCGCAACACCTCAAGCGCGCGAATCAAGCGCGGCCGGGTTTCCTTGGGCTCAATCACCTCGTCGATCTGGCCCATGTCCGCGGCGCGATACGGGTTGAAGAACTTCTCCCGGTACTCGGCAATGAAAGCGGCTTCAGCAGCAGCAGGATCCTTGGACTTTGCCAGTTCGCGGCGGCGCAATATCCGCACGGCGCCATCCGCGCCCATGACGGCAATCTGCGCCGTTGGCCACGCGAAGGCAAGATCACTGCGCATCTGCTTGGAGCTCATCGCTATATACGCGCCGCCAATCGCCTTGCGCGTGACGATGGATATCTTTGGCACGGTCGACTCGCAGTAGGCATAAATCACCTTGGCGCCGTGGCGGATAACACCCGCATACTCCTGGTCGGTGCCAGGCAGGTAACCGGGACAATCGACAAAGGTGACCACCGGGATGTTAAAGGCATCGCACAGCCGCACAAAGCGCGCAATTTTGTCGCTCGAATTGATATCGAGCACACCCGCCAGATGTTCGGGCTGGTTGGCCACAATGCCCACGCTGTAACCATCCATGCGGGCAAAGCCCACAATAGCATTGCGCGCATAGTAGGGATGCACTTCAAGAAAACTATCACGGTCAAAAATGGCGCTGATGACTTCGTGCATGTCATAGGGCATGTCATCACGATCCGGCACGATGGTGTTGAGCGCTTCATTCATGCGGTCCGGCAGATCATAAGGCGTGACCTGCGGCGGGTCCTCGGTGTTATTCTGCGGCAGGTAGCTCAACAGCACTTTGACCAGCATCAAGGCTGCCTGTTCATCATCAGCCAGGAAGTGCGCCACACCGCTGCGCGCGTTGTGTACCAAGGTGCCGCCCAGGTCTTCAAAACTGACGTTTTCACCCGTCACACTTTTAATGACCTCAGGCCCGGTAATAAACATGAAGCTGCTCTTGCGCGACATGATGATGAAATCGGTGAGTGCGGGTGAATACACCGCACCGCCGGCGCATGGGCCAAGGATGACCGATATCTGTGGGATAACGCCCGAGGCCAGCACGTTGCGCGTGAACACCTCGCCGTAAGCCGCCAGGCTGCGCACACCTTCCTGAATGCGCGCGCCACCCGAATCGTTCAATCCGATCAGCGGAATGCCGCTTTCCAGCGCCAGGTCTTGAATGCGGCATATCTTGCGCGACTGCACTTCGGAAAACGAGCCGCCCAGCACAGTGAAATCCTGCGCAAAGATGGCAATGCGCCGTCCGTTGATCTTGCCGAAGCCGGTCACAACGCCGTCGCCCGGATAGCGCTGTTCGGCCATGCCAAAATCGACGCAGTTGTGCGTGGCCAGGGCGCCAAGTTCTTGAAAACTGCCTTCGTCCAACAGCAATGCCAGGCGCTCGCGCGCCGTCAGTTTCCCTTTGGCATGCAGTTGCTCAACACGTTCTGCGCCGCCGCCCCGAAGCGCCTTATCGCGCATATCCCGAAGCGTGGCCAGGTAATCGTTCATGATTTCTCCATTGTGATACCGAATCCGTACATGATGTTAATCAGTGATGATTTAGACTCACATCGAAAGATTATATGACCGCCGGCGGGAAGCGGGAAACGTAAAGCGTGAGAAGAAGGGCAAAGGGGCTGGAAGGTAATTTTTAAAATACGGTATCATTAACCTGATGTTAATTATACATAAAGAGACTATACTGTGAGTGTTGTGCTGGTTGCACTGGTGATGGCTTGTTCTGTGGGAACGGCCTCACAGTATGGGCCCGGCGTTATGGAAAAGGTGATTCGCAATCGACAGTCTATCAAGAGTCTGCCGATTCACCTGCCTCCGGTTGACGGGTACATTGCCGTATATGACTGTGCTCATATTGGTTCAGTGTGGCGAATTAATAATGAACGCTTTCTTGTCGCCGATTGTGCCGGCGATGCGCACACGCGCTGGTGGATGCTGTGGTATGGCATTGATATCGAGGTGGACTATAAGACAGCCGTGCGATGGCATTCGGTCGGCGCAGGACGTGAAGTGACGGTCTGTAAACCCCTCTTTGAGCCGCCGCACACACTCGAGGTTTTCGTGAAATCGTAAAGAAACAGCCTACTCAGGTCATGTCTGAGTAGGCTGTTATCTGTGATGATACGCGGACTATGCGGGCTGCTTCTACAGCTTGAGCCCTGACATCACTACGCCGGACACAAAGTAACGCTGTGCTACTGCGAAGAGCGCCAGCACCGGAATGGTCATGATCGCTGCGCCGGCCATCAGGAGGTGGTCGCGCGGGTCAGTGATCTCCAACGCCATGGTCTGAAAGGTGCGCAATCCCACAGCCGCTGTGTACTTGAGCATCGTGTTGATATAAATAAACGGGCCAAAGAAGTCGTTCCAGTCAGCCAGGAATTGCAGGATGGCAACGGTAACGAGCGCGGGTTTCATCAGCGGCATGATGATCGAGAACAAAATGCGTACGGGATTGGCGCCATCAACGATCGCCGCTTCGTCCAGTTCACGCGGGATGGTCATGATGAACTGGCGCAACAGAAACACCATGAAGGCGCTGCCGCCCAGCCACGATCCCAGCGTCAGCGGGATATAGGTATCGATGAACTTCAGGTTGAAGAACAACAGATACTGCGGGATAAACGTGACGATAGCGGGAATCATCATCGTACTTAGCAACAGGACAAACCACACGTTCTTGCCCACAAAGTTAAAGCGCGCAAAGGCGTACGCCGTCAACGTTGCTGTCAGGATCGTTCCCGGGATGTTGATCAGAACAATGGTCAGGCTGTTCACCATCCAGCGCGCAAAGGGCACCAGCGTGAACACCTGCACATAATTGTTCCATTGTGGTGTTTCGGGAATAAAATGCGGCACATACGAGCGTAATTCCTGCCAGGTCTGCAATGAGCTGGAGATGGTCCAGAGCAGCGGAATCGCAAAGAACAGCCCGGCTATCGTCAGGAGGACATAAGTAACTATCCGCCCAACATACCGGCGCTGTCGGATACTACTGGTGTTGTTGTTCAAAGCCATGAAATCACCTCGTGGCTATTCGCCCATGTAGAAAACCATGCGTTTGGAAAGCCGCATCTGCAACAGGGTCAGCGCAACAATGACTAGCGCAAAGAACCACGCCAGCGCTGCAGCGTATCCCATGTTGAAATAGTCAAAGGCCTGCTTCCAGATATGCAGGGCAAAGAACCAGGTGGAGAAGTTAGGGCCGCCTTCTGTCGCAATAAACGCCGCGGCAAAGGTCTGCAATGCGCCGATAACGCCCAGCACCGTGTTAAAGAAGATCGTCGGCGTCAAAAGTGGAATCGTCACATGCCGAATGCGATGCCAGGAGCCGGCGCCATCGATCGACGCAGCGTCATACAGCTCAGTCGGTATGCCTTGCAGACCGGCGAGGAAGATGATCATCTGCGTGCCGCCAAGACTGCCCCACAGACGCACCAGAATGAGCGAGGGGATAGACCAACGACTATCAGCGAACCAGCCGGGCGGATCCTGCATACCCAATCCGCGCAACGCCGTGTTGACAAGTCCAAAATCGCTGTTGAGCAGGATCTTAAACAGAATAATGGAGGCCACAATCGGCACAAGCGAGGGCATAAAGAACAGGGTGCGGAAAACCGTGATGCCGCGCAACTGTGTGTTCAGCAGGATTGCCAGAAACATCGAGCCAAGCACAGTCAAAGGGACGCTGACAATAGCGTAATAGGCTGTGCGCGACAGTGATGACCAGAACAGGTCATCTTTGGTGAACATGTCCACGTAGTTCCTGGTGGCAATGAACACCGGAGAGCTGATCACGTCATATTTGGTAAAGCTGAGAAAGAATGAATATAACCCAGGCCCGACAAACAATCCGAAGAAACCGATCAGCCATGGGGTGAGAAAGAGGTATCCGTACAGGTTCTGGCGTCGCTGTGCCGGGGACACGCGCCGTCTGCCAGTCAGCACCTTTGGTGGAGATATTGCATTGGCCATTTGTGGACCGCGTTTTCTGTATAACGATGTCAGACCTCGCAGGGTTGCGAAGTCTGACACCCACAAATCACAACGTAGGAGGCGAACGCGTAGGTTCGCCTATCTGAGTTATGCCGGTTCCATATCGAGAACTTTCTGAATGTTGTCGTGCAGGTCCTGCAGACCTTTTTCAAACGCAATGTTCTCGTTCGGATCCATCATCTTGGTCGCATATGCGGCGATGGCGTCGTTGTATTCCTTGCCGCGCGAGTTGGATGGCGCGTTGGCCGGAATGCCGTTTTCGAGGTTGGGGATGAACCATTCGTGAATGGGATCATTCTTGATCAGTTCAGCAACAGTATCGGGGCGCACAAACGCACCCTGGCCGGCGACGAGGTTGAAGCCGACGCAGCCTTCCAGCGTGGTGATGTGCTTGAGGAACTGGTAGGCCATCTGCGCATTCTTGCTGTTCTTGCCAATGTTCCATGTGCCGCCGCGAAGCTGGCATGGGAACTTGCCATCCGGGCGCTTGGGCAGCAACGCCTGCGCGGCTTCAGTCTTGGTCGCGTCCTTGATGCCACGCTTGAAGTTGCGCGCATCCAGTGAACCGCCCCAGTACATGGTCAACTTGCCATCGAGCAAGGCTGCAGCCATGTTGGCGACATCGGCCGGGCGAGGCATAATCTTCTCTTCCTTCGCCATCTTGTAAGCCCAGCGCAAGGCGTCCTGAGCATTCTTGTCGGTGGCCAGCAAGCACTTCTTGCCGTCGGCGTCAATGACGTCACCGCTGAATGCGCGCGCAAGTACGACTAAGTGGCTTTCATCGAAAGTCATACCCAGTCCGTACGGGTTACCCTTCTGATTGAGCTTGTGTGCCCATTCTGCGATGGTGTCCATCGAGGTGTCGTGCGCCTTGGGATCGGGTAGCTTCAGCCCGCCTGCCTTGAACTGCACTGCGTTAATGACGATGGTGTCCTGGCCGGCCCAGCCCCAGCTTGGCAGACCGTACATCTGACCCTTATACTTCTGCAGGCCGATGAATTGCTCGTACCACTGCTTCAGGTCGGTGTTATCGGCTTTAACCAGATCGTCAATCGGGGCAATCACGGCTTTGTCGATGGCGCGCCAGAACTGGAAGTGCGACGGATCGAAAGCGATGATGTCGCCAAGGTCGCCGGCAGCAAACTGGGCATACATCTTGCCATAGTTATCCTGCTGCGTGGCGCCGGTCAATGCGCGGAACTCGATCTCAACATTGGGATTCTTTTCGACAAATGTCTTGATGCGCTCTTCGTTCCATCCCGTGCCAGGGCCACGGAAAGTATCCCACTTCATCTTGATCTTTTCGCCGCTAACGGCTGCTGCTGGCGCAGCTGTTGCCTTTTCGGCACTAGGAGCGGTTGTGACCGCGGGGGTGCAGGCTGCTAATACGCCTGCTGCTGCGGTAATACCCATTGTCTTCAGAAACTGACGACGTGAGAAGTTCTTTGCCATACTAATCTCTCCTTCCTGAACTAAACCAGACTTTCGTATCAAGAATGCGGTAGCGAGGCTATCATGCTCCGCAGTTGGCCGAGTAAACCCAACCAACAGTAACGACCTTGTATTGTGCGAACCAACAGTGACAGTATAAGGCATGGGCATAAAGATGTCAACGTATTTTCAGCCTGCATTAAGCCAATACTAAGATTGCCCGGCGGGTGCCCGTCAGTTTATTGCTGCGGGCTTGCCGTTTTCGAGATAGGTGGTATATCCAAGGCATAGGAGTAAAAACATGTCTGAATCCATATTCCATCTTTCTCCAAACTTTTTCGGCGAGAAAGAAAAACCTCTCGTCAGCGCAGGCGCGCTGTCAGCCACCGCATTCCGCTTCAGCACCGGCGTGGCCGGTCTGCGCATAAAGAATGATGTGGGCGAACTGGTGGTGCTACCTTACCAAGGTCAGCAGATTTGGTCGGCGCAGTTTGGCGGGCGCGCACTGACCATGAAGTCGATGTTCAGCGAACCCAACGGTGGGCGCCCGTATCTCGAAACGTATGGCGGGTTCTTCCTGCACTGTGGCTTCACGGCTATGGGCGTGCCGGGCAAGAGTGACTCGCATCCATTGCACGGCGAACTGCCCAACGCGACTTACCAGAACGCGCACGTGGCAGTGGGCCATGACGAGGGCGGCGACTATATCGCTGTGGGCGGACGGTATCAGCATTCGGTCGCGTTCAACTACAACTATGTGGCGCAACCACTGGTGAAACTGTACGCCGGTTCGAGCTGCTTCAACGTCGCCATGACCATCGACAACCTGCGCCCCACTGCCATGGAGTATATGTACCTGGCGCACATCAACTGGCGTCCGGTGGACTATGCGCGGCTGGTCTACAGCGCGCAATGCACGCCGGATCGGGTACGCGTGCGCAAGGACATCCCGTCGCACATGAAGTTCCCCGATGGCTACCGCGAGTTCGTGGCGTTGATGGCCGAACACCCGGAACAGCACAACGTGCTGAAGCCTGAATTGCCATTCAACCCCGAACTGGTGTTCACGCTGACTTATGACGCCGATCAGGCTGGCTGGGCGCATAGCATGCAGGTGCATCCCAATGGCAATGCCGATTATGTGGCGCACCGACCGGATCAACTTGACAAGACGGTGCGCTGGATATCGCGCCCGGGCGATCAGGACGCGTGTGGTTTTGCCATGCCTGCCACAGCTGAGCCGGAAGGCTATACGGCCGAAAAAGCCAAAGGCAATATCCGCATCCTGCCGGGCGGCGGGCAATTCCGGGCTGACTTCCAGATCGGCACGCTGGATGCAGCGCAAGCCAATGCGATGGAAGCAAAGATCAACGCGATTCTTGCAGCCTGACACCATCTCCCGGCGCAGCCATATTCCATCAGCCCAGCGGTTCCCGGCGCAGTACAACTGCGCCGGCTCGCTTATCGCCCAATCAGGCTGGAAACAAAGAGAGCCGCAGCCACATAAACGACAAAGGCCAAAACAAACACCCCGGTGGTAACCACATACTTCAGAAAATAGTTCATGGTCAATCTGAATACCTTGATGTTCAAGACATAAGCGCTAGCCCCGATGAGCCCCCCAAGCGCGCCGCCAATAAAAACCAGCAATACGGGCAATCCAGCCCACACGTACTCATACCACTTCAACGGTTCGACCAGCATAACCACCTTGCCATCCACAATCAGCTGCGGTACATCCAGTCCCAACAATCCCTGCTTCCATCTCACGACAGCGTGCGTGCTGTCGCTGCGTTGCAGAATCATCTCGCCTCGCTTGATGCCTTTCTGAGCGCGAACACCGTTGATGAACAGCTTCGGGCCTGTCCAATAACTCACTTCCACAGTAATCTTCTGATCTTCAAAGCCGTCGAGGTTGACGATATAACTCACGTGTTCACCTGTTGTGCCTTTTATTCTCTTCGTGAATGGATAAGGGCTTGCCGTAATACCTGGCAGGCATTCGAATTATCCTTGCTTTTCAACCGGCTAACGCGAGGAACACATCTTCCAGCGATGGTTCCACGGCATCGACCGCTGCGACCGTCACGCCGGCAGCGCCAAGCGCAGCATGAAGCGCATTCACATCGACACCCGGCAGGGTGATCGCGCGCAAGTGATCGCCCGACAGGCCGGCGCGCGTGACGCCGGGCGTCGCCTCAAGCACCGCGAGCGACTTCAGCAGGGGTTCGGCAAACACATCCCACGCGCGCCCGGGCAACGCCTTCGCTTTAAGGTTGGATGGGGTATCCATCGCCAGAAGTTTGCCGGCGCGCATGATGCCCACGCGCCCGCAATACTCAGCCTCATCCATGTAATGCGTCGTCACCAGGACGGTTACGCCTTCTTCCGCCAGCGCGTAGATCAAGTCCCAGAACATGCGCCGTGCTGTGGGGTCTACGCCGCTGGTGGGTTCGTCGAGGAACAACAAGCGCGGGCGGTGGATAAACGCAATCGCCAGGGCCAGCCGTTGCCGCCACCCGCTTGACAGCGCGGTGGTGCGCGTCTTTTCCTGCCCCACTAACCCTACCCATTTCAGCGTCTCGTTCAGGCGCGCCCGTTCATTCACCCCGTACACACCTGCGTAAAACGTCAAGTTCTCCCACACGGTTAACTCGTCGTAGAGAGCGAACTTCTGCGACATGTAACCGCACTGCCGTCGCAACCGTTCGGTGTCATGTTGCACATCAAATCCCATCACCTCGGCGCGGCCTTCAGTCGGGCGGATCAACCCGAGCAACATGCGGATCGTCGTCGTCTTGCCCGAGCCATTCGGCCCAAGATAGCCCAGCACCTCGCCGGTCTGCGCTTCAAATGACACATGATCAACCGCCGTAAAATCGCCAAAGCGGCGCGTCAGGTTGTCAGCAAGAATGACAGTGCTCATTTTCCCTCGGTGGTCGGCATTGCAGCGACCTCAGCCGTTAACGCAATGAACACATCTTCCAGTTGCGGCGGAACTGACCGCAGGCGCGTAACCTGCAATGGCGCCGCGGGTGCGCGCAGGCGCGATATCACGTCGTCGCCGGCGCCGGGCTTTACGCGCAGGTGCAGCCTGTCGCCAAACATCTGCACGTCCTCAACTCCGACATCCTGTTCCGCGATACGGCGCAGAGCGCGCAACGGCGTCCCCGCCAGTTCAAGCACACGTCCCTGCAACGTCGCGCGTAGTTGCGTCGGGGTACCTTCGGTGAGTAAATGGCCGTGATGAAGCAAACCAATTCGCCCACAGCGCGACGCCTCATCCATGTACGGTGTGCTCACGAGCACCGCGACGCCATGCTCGGCGTCGCTGACTAGTCGGATAATCAACTGCCAGAAATCCTGCCGCGTCAACGGATCCACGCCGGTCGTCGGCTCATCAAGCAGGAGCACGCGTGGACGATGCACCAATGCTGCCGCCAACCCCAGTTTCTGTTTCATTCCGCCGGACAACAATTTTGCGCGGCGCGATCCAAATTCATCCAGTCCAACAAACGCGAGTATCTCGTGACAGCGCGGCTTCCATTCCTGCGCCGGCAGTCCGCGCACTTCGGCAAAGAAGCGCAGGTTTTCGAGCACGGTAAGTTCCTCGTACAGCGAAAAGCGTTGTGACAGATAGCCAATCTGCGCACGCGCCAGTTCTGGTTGGCGCGCAGCGGAATAGCCCGCAATCGTCGCCTCACCAGCATCGGCGCGGATAGCGTTGCACAACAGGCGGATGAATGTCGTCTTGCCGGCGCCATCCGGGCCGACCAGCCCGTAAATCTCGCCTGCCGCCACGCGCAGGCTGACGTCATCCACGGCGCGCAGGGCGTCGGGGCTTTGCTTCGCCCACGGGCGATGCGCCTTGCCAAACGCCCTGCTCAAATGCTTCGCCTCGATCATGTCCATGACGTACCTTTTGCCATTGCTATTCTTACTGTGAATCGGTGCTCACCCGCCTGCACCAAATGCCACATCAACCGGCATGCCGGGTTTCAGCCGCCCCGACGCGTCTGACACTTTGAGCTTAACGGCAAACACCGTTGTGCGCCGACCGTCGCCAGTCTGCACGTTACGCGGGGTAAACTCTGCCTTGTCAGCAATATGTTGTACTGTCGCCACGAATCGCTCACCGGGGAAGGAATCAACGCTCAACGTTGCGGACTGGCCAAGCTTGATCTGGCCATAACGATCCTCGGAGATGAACACGGTCACCACCAGGTCATCCAGGCGCGCCAGCGTCAGCAACGGAGCGCCGGGAGCGGCGAACTCGCCCGGTTCGGTTGAGCGCGTCAATAACACGCCATCGGCAGACGCGAGCAATGTCATCTTCTTGATTTGCGCCTGTAGCGTCTCAATCGCCGCCTGTGCTGCCTCGACCTGCGCCTTGGCAGCTTCAAGTTGCTGCGGCCTTGCGCCTGCCTTCAACGCATCCCGTTGCGCCTGTGCAGCTTCAACCTGCGCCTTCGCAGCGGCCAATTGTTGCGTCCGCGCGCCCGATTTAACCGACTCCAATTGCGCCTGAACGCCCTCCACCTGCGCCCTGGCCTGAACCAGGTCAAAGTCGCGCGCCGGATTCTGCGCGCGATCCAATGCGGCGCGCGCGCTCACCACCATCTGGTACGCGGCAGAAATCTGAGCGTTATCAGGTAGCTTGGCCACCTTGTCATAGGCTGACTTGGCAGCCTGGTCATTGTTGGTGGCCTGTTCCAACGCCAGCGCGGCCGGGCTTGCGCCTACCGCAGCCGGATTGCGCTGATACGCCGCATCATAGGCAAACTGCGCCTGCTTTAATGCTGATTCGGCATTGCGATAGGTAGCTTCGGCAACGGCATAATCTTCGCGCAGCGGACCGCCTTTCACCTTATCATAGGCATCCGTCGCAGCCTGCAGGACAGACTGGGCCGCGGCGATATCGGCCTGACGTGAACTGGAGATGGTGCGGCTATAGTTCGCCGACGCGACGACAACGGCCGCCTGCGCCTGGCGCACTTGTTCGTCAGTCGGCCCGGCAGCCAGCAGGTCATAGTTCGCCTGCGCCACGGCCACAGCCGCCGTCGCCTGGCGCACTTGCTCGTTCGTTGCACCGGCAGCCAGCAAATCGTAATTCGCCTGCGCCGCCTTTAATCCGGCTTGCGCCTGCCGCAATTGCGCTTGTGTCAGCGCATCGTCCAGTCGCACCAGCACCTGGCCGGACTTGACAGCATCACCCTCACCGGCAGCCACCTCGGTCACGCGCCCGCCTGTTTCAGCCGACACGGTGATTTCGGTCGTCTCGATAGTGCCGCTAGCCTTCAAAGAGCCAGCGACATTGGAATTGGCACAGCCAACGAGAACGCTCAACGGCAACAATATGAGTGCAAATGTAATCAGCTTACGCATGGTTCATTCCTATGGAACAACGTGATTAATCTAATCGCTTCTTGAATCGCAGCGCGGCAGCGCTCATGATCAGCAAACCGAAGATGATGAGCGGGATGATCTGCGGTTGCAGGGACTCGATGCCAACGCCCTTCAGCATCAGCGAGCGAATCGCGACGAGGTAGTAACGCAACGGTATCGCATACGAGATAACCTGCAAAAAACGCGGCATCGCTTCGAGCGGGAAGAAAAAGCCTGACAGGAAAATGGAAGGCAACAGCGTCATCCACACGGTCAGGATAGCCTCCTGCTGCGTGTTGGCAATCGTCGACGCCAGCAACCCGATGCCCAGCCCTGTCACGAGGAATAATCCTGACACGAGCGCAATCTGAAAGAGATCGCCGCGCACCGGCACGTTGAACCACAACGAGCCAATGACCAGTACTTCAAACGTGTTGACTAGCGCCAGAATCGTATAAGGCAGCAGCTTGCCCAGCAGCAACTCCCACGGGCGAATGGGAGTCACAATCAACTGCTCGATGGTGCCGCGCTCACGTTCTCGCACCACAGCGCTGGCAGTGAGGATTGAGGTCAATGTCTGCAGGATCATGCCGGTTAAACCGGGCACCATGAAGTAGGCGCTGGCCAGGTCCGGGTTGTACCAGACCTGCGTGCGCACATCCACCGGCAACGTCAACGCTGCCGTCTGGCCTTTCTGCTGCAACCGTTCCGACATGATCGCCGTGGCATGCGCTTGCCCAATGAATTGTGCGGCGGCCAGCGCGGTCGATGCCGCTGTCGGATCGGAACCATCGAGTATGAAGGCCACCTGCGCGGAACTGCCGCTCTTGATCTGCAAGCTGTAGTCGGCAGGGATAATCAGGCCTGCCCGCGCGTCGCCATTTTCGATCAGTGTCCGCAATTCGGCCTCCGAATCCACATCGTAAGCCAGCTTGAAATAATCAGCCGCGCGATAGGCATCAATCAGTGCGCGCGCGGTGGGCCCGCGATCCTGATCGTAGATCGCCAACGGGATATTGCGCACATCGTTGTTGGCCGCGTACCCCAGCAGGAAAAGTTGCACCACGGGAATGATCAAGGCCAGCACGAGTGTACGCGGGTCGCGCGCGATCTGCACAAACTCTTTGCGGATGATCGAAAGCAATCGCGAGTTGGTCATGACGTCTCCATTTCCTTCTGACCGATGAACATGCTTTTCAGCATGGATGAAGCCTTCTGTGCTATCAAAATGGTGATATACCTCATCTATTCTAGGAAGGTGCACTGAATAGTCAAACTGAGATTCCAGTGTACGATTACGGCCAGATGTAACGTATGGGCGAACCAGTGGATGCGACGCAGAGGTCGCCAAACCGCAGTCCGTCTGCCGGGCCCGATAGGTGGGTTCGCCTATAGGCTTCTCAAAGACCCATGCGCGTGGCATCTAAGGATGATTTACAACAACGATGAGCGCACTTATTTTGGTAAATGGCGAAGTACGGGATGATTGCATCGCGGCGGGCATGCAGGCTTTGCGGAAAGGCGCGCCGGCGCTGGACGTGGCGGAAATCGTCGCCCGCGCAGTCGAGTCGGACGTGAAAGATCACTCGGTCGGTTTTAGCGGCCTGCCCAACATCATGGGCGAAGTGGAACTGGATGCCTCGATCATGGACGGCGCGACGCTCGCTACCGGCGCTGTCTCAGCGCTCAAGGGCTACCTGCACCCTATCTCAGTCGCGCGCCAGGTGATGGAACGCCTGCCACATGTGCTGCTGACTGATGCCGGCGCAGCCCGATTCGCAGCCGAAATAGGCGCCGAAGCCGGCGACCTGCTTGACGACGAGTCCAAAGCCATCTACCTGAAGCGCCTGCAAGCCGTTGGCAAAGAATGGGCAGCGCTTCGCGAGATTCGTGACTGGTCTGAAATCGCCAATCTTGAGTCGCTGATCTCCTCTGGGAAAGTGCCGTTGATCGACCTCGTCACCCGCGCCATGCGCTACCACGAAGGCGGCGACACCATGAACGTGATCGTGCGCGACGCCAGCGGGCACATCGTCAGCGCTGTGACGACTTCCGGCGTGGCGTGGAAGTACCCAGGGCGCGTCGGCGACTCGCCCAATATCGGCGCCGGCAACTATGCCGACGATCGTTATGGCGCGGCTGTTGCCACCGGCATGGGCGAACTGACCATCCGGCATGCTACGTGCGTGCGCGCCGTCATCGCGATGGGCTACGACAGGCGCATTGGCGAAGCCGGTCACGAGACGTTGCGCGACATGAGCCGGATCGCCGAGGCGCGCGGCGCATGGATTCGCATGCTGCTGCTGGACAGGAATGGCACTGTAGGCGGGTATTGCACCCACAACGGATCGACGCTAAAGGTGCAACGCATCGATGAAAGTGCGCCGCAGGTCATTATTTGTGAACACGTGATTTAACCGCGAACAGCGCATCAAACACAATTCACGCCAACCGAGGAAAAGCCGCGCGCTTGCGCTGCGGCTTTTTCCTTTGCGAGCGCCTATGCCACGCGGCCATCCTTCGTCATCTGCACTACGCGCGTCTCACCTGCCGAGATCGTGATCACCGGCCAGCGCACCGCCGCAGCCTGACCAAGGATGGTAGTAGCCGCTGTTGAGGTCTCGGCGAAAACGCGCACGCGGGCGTCGAAGCGTGTAGGATTGGCGACGGCGACGGTCATCGCGTCATCGTCGCGCGCCGTGATACGCGCATCGACGTGGTCGATGACACATAACATGCCGGTATCGACTTGCGCATAGAGGCCCGGCAGTTCTACCGTCGTCAGCATCATCGACACTTCCGGCCAGCACGACCCGAACAACGATCCGCCGATGTTGTCACGCCCTTCCCAGTCGCTGAAATTCACGCGCTCGCACATCCAGCCCGGCTTCATGATGTGTGGATCACCCACCGGTCGATCGGCGCGCGACAGGTATTGCGTGATGTTGTGCGCGGTTTCCTGAATCTGCTCAAGGTAGAGCCTGTTGCCGGTATATCGGAACAACTTGAACAGGCTGTCACCCGACAACGTGCAGATGCCGGGCGCGCTGTGTTTGTTCTGCACATTAGCCCATACCGAACCTGCAGCATGCGCCCCGATGCGCCCCATGCCTGAATCGGGCGGGAAGGTGTGATCGTACGAGGCGCACCAAGTCATGCACTGCGTCGCCATCGCCTCGGCGCGCGCCAGCCAGTCGCGCTTGCCAGTAACCTCGTACAACACGATAAATGATTCAAGCATCGCAAAGGCCGACTCGCTGTCGGGGCACTTCAGGATTTCACCGGGGCCGCCGACCGTGATACCGGCGCGAACATCGCGTGCGTCCAGTTGTGCGGCCAGCGCTTCAGCTGCCCTCAGGTAGCGCTCGTTTCCGTAGTATTGCGCGGCCAGCGCAAATGCAGCAGGACCCATTGCAGATGCGGTGGAGCCACTTACAACCACGTCGCCGCTTTCAAGGTCAATATACTGTCCCAATTCGCCGCTGCGCTCAAACGCTTTGACTAACCCATCGGCAAGTTCGCGCGTCCCAAGGCCCCAATACAACGGCAACTGCCAGTTCTTATCCAGGGTATGCAATAACCGGAACGTCTTGATGATGAAGTACAGCGCATCGACTTGTTTGCGCACCATGAGCCATGTCTCGGTGCCAGGTGTATCGAAGCCGTCGCCATAGGCTTTGCCGTGATGCCGGACGGCATGGAGCAATCCACCAATATACTGCGCCTGCGAGAACATCCACTCGATATTTGTCACCGCATGCTGGCGCGACTCTGGCTGCCCGGCCAGTAACATCGGGAAGGGCACCATGCCGCCGCCAACCCAGCCGACCTGCCAATCCTGATAGCGCTGGTCAGCGGCGACGTCGCGCGTGCCGACCATGTAATAGCCCTCGTCGTTCCAGTTGTCGCGCTGGTATTTGTCCTCGATGATGTCCCACGCGGCCGAGAAGGGTAGTTCGTGGTGCAAAGCCACCGGGCCGCTCAAGTCTTTGCGCACCACAGCGAAGCGGTCATACAGGTCCTGAACCGCTAGCGCGGTGAAGGTGAATAATCGAAAGCGGATAACGATCTCGTCACCGGCCTGCCAGTTCGCGCCACGATCCCACGATGGCGTCTGGGTGGTGGCAAAGGTATACATCGTGTCGCGACGCATGCCGGGTGCTTCGATGCGCCACACGGCGCTCGCGCGGTCGTCGCTCTCCTCGATCGTCAACCCATGATTACCCAGGCGACTACCTTGTTCGGTAAGCAGGATGTAGGCGGTGCTGTCGTGCGGCGAATAGGCGCTGAGGCATGGCGTCGTCACGTCGCCGGTAAGCATTTGCAACCGCGAAAATGCATTGGGTTCGATGTTTAGGCGCGGCACGTCGGTGATCACAATAGGGGCGCCCGGTCCAATGTCGCGCGCTTCGTGCACCATCGGCGGATACTTGTACGGCCGGCAGGTGAAGCGATTGCCATTGTAGGCTGCGGCCGGCGCCATGACGAAATGATCGCGCGTCCACCCGGAAAAATGACACTCGACGGCGACGGCAACATCATGCGCGCTTCCACCCGTCACGCGGAATACGGCTGTGCCATCGACGGCATCAGGACGAGCGATGACCGGCATGAGCGACACGGCAACCTGCCAGTCCGCGCCGGCAAATTCGACCGTGCGCAGGGTTGTCCCATCTATAGCGATATCATGAGAATAGTGGGTGAGTTCGTGGGCATCGTCGAACTGACTGATGCGGACATGCAGTGTGGCCTGGCGTGCAGGCAGAGCCTTTGTGCTGGGTTGCATAGATGCGATTGTAGACCTCGACGCGCCAGGCGCAAATGCACCACGCGCGCCGGCGCATTACAATGAAGGTGATATACACAACAGGAGATAACCTATGACTGCAAAATTCACGCCTGAACAACGCAGCGAAATGATTGCCGCGATTCGCGCTCTTCCCGCTCAGCTTGCCGAGGTCGTACATGGCCTGACGACCGAACAGTTGACCACGCGCTACCTGCCCAACGAATGGACTGTCGCGCAGAATGTGCATCATGTGGCTGACTCGCACGTGATCGTGTTCTACCGTCTGAAGCAAATGCTCACCAGCGACAAACCGCAGATGCAGGCTACCAGCCCCGATGGTTGGGCAGCAACATGCGATGCCGACAACGCTGACGTGACGACATCGCTTGACCTGCTGCGCGGGCTGCATGCGCGCTGGGCAATGCTGCTCGATGGTCTGACTGAAGCGCAGTGGCAGTTGGCTGCCATTCGCTCCAATGGCATGGAAGTGACCATCGAAGATATCCTGCGCATTTACTCGGGGCATGGCCAGAATCACATCATCCAGATCAAAAACACCTTGCCGGCAACCGCTCTATAACACCGCCAGCGACTACGCAGAAACGCTTCTTTAATCTCCAATATCCAGTACACTTTCTTTATGGCGCAACCCAACCTGATCTTTGTATTTGCCGATCAACTTCGTTATCAGGCCACCGGTTTCGGCGGCGATCCCAATGTGCACACGCCATGTCTGGACGCATTGGCGAGTCAGAGTCTGTGCTTTACCAACGCGATATCCGGTTCACCGGTATGTTGCCCGGCGCGCGCGTCGCTCCTCACCGGCCAGTATCCGCATGAACATGGCGTGTTCATGAACGACGTGTGCCTGGGCGATGATGCCGTGACACTGGCCGAGGCATTTGCCTCCGCAGGCTACGATACGGCTTACATCGGCAAGTGGCATCTTGATGGCCATGGCCGCAAGAACTACATCCCGCGTGAACGTCGGCATGGCTTTCAGCATTGGGAGGCGCTCGAATGCACGCACGACTATAACCATTCGCTTTACTACGCCGGTGATGATTCAACGGCGCGTGTGTGGGAAGGTTACGATGCGGCAGCACAAACGCGCGCAGCGCAACACTATATAGAATCGCATGCCGGCGCCGATGCGTTTGCGCTGGTGCTGTCGTGGGGTCCGCCGCACAACCCGTATGAGACGGCGCCGGAACCGTATCGGCGCATGTACGATCCCGCGGATCTGGTATTGCGCCCCAACGTGCCGCCCGGGTTCGAAGCGCAAGCGCGCCGCGACCTGGCTGGGTATTATGCGCATATCAGTGCGCTCGATGCCCTTGTCGGCGACCTCCTGGCAACGCTCGATCGAACCGGCATTCGTGAGAACACGATTTTCGTATTCTGGTCTGATCACGGCGACATGCTGGGCTCGCAGGGCGAATGGCGCAAGCAACGGCCGTGGGAAGAATCCATCCGGGTACCCTTATTGATTCACATGCCCGGACAGCCCGGCGCAGGTCGAGATATCGATGCGCTGATCAACACCCCCGACCTGATGCCGACGTTGCTCGATCTATGCGGTATTCCTGTGCCACAGTCTGTGAGCGGCAACTCTTACGCGCCATTCCTGCGCGGCGAAGAAGAAGCGCCGGAAGAGGCCGTGCTGTTGGCATGCCTGCAACCCTTCGGCGAATATGCGCGTGCTCAGCATGGCGGGCGGGAGTATCGCGGCGTGCGCACGGCGCAGTACACTTATGCGAGTGACCTGTCCGGCTCATGGTTGCTGTACGACAATCTGGCCGATCCCTATCAGATGCACAATCTGGTCGACCTGCCTGAATACGCGCTGATTCAAACCCACCTCGACAATGAACTACAGCGCTTGCTGGCGCTCCATGATGACGAGTTCCTGCCTGGCGCGATCTACGTGGACCAGTGGGGTTACACACTGGATGACACCGGGACAGTGCCATATACCGATGTGCCATCGTGACACCCATAGCCGGCTTGTCACTTTAGCGGTGCTCCTGCATCCAACTCAGTGTAGGGAAATTACGGTTTACACCTTTTGGGCGTACAGGAGTTTGAGACATGTTAGCGCTTTTTGGTTTTCTAGGTAATTCGACTGGTCGTGATGCGAGCGTCGACTTTATCTGGAATGCCTTTGTGGCGCATGAAGTAGCCGCGCTGGATGTCCACATGCGTGAGATGCGCCGCGTTGGCAACCGTGCTGCCATTCTGGATTGGCGTCCGGATGCAGTTGGCGAAAGCGGCCCGCCGCGTAGTCATCGTCTTAAGCCGCAGGTGGTCATTGACGCACTGCTGGCCAATGGCTTTCATACAGCAGTGCAAACGTGGCAGGACGATGACACCTTCCTGATCGAAGCAATCGCCATGAAATCTTATGCGGGTTGAGGCTCGTACGGCAATGCTTTGCCCCTGCGCTGATTCGGAATCGGATTCGGATTCGGACGCTACGCGCGCACGTTGGCGTCGGTCGGGATGAGAGGGGTGATACCTACCGTCGCCCAACATAACCATGATTGTGACAGGGATGCCGCCGGTTCAACTGCCTATGTCAGTGAGTGTGTACCATCAGTCAGTTGGCGCGTCGATATCTCCACCATGGCTGGCGCATCAAGCGCTTTGCCTGTATTCGCCATCCTTTCAAGGTTGCGCACCGAGGGTAACAAGCGGTTTTCGAGTGACCCGATGGCTTTGTTGTAGAAGTCAACTGTCTTGCTCAGTGACCCGCGCATGCTTTCCAGGTGCTCGACGAACACCTTCAAGCGTTTGTAGAACTCGCGGCCCTCGTTGGCGATCACCATGGCTTCCTCGTTGATGTGGTGTTGTTGCCAGCCATAAGCCACCGTTTTGAGCAGTGCGAGCAGCGTGATAGGCGTGACCACCATAACCTTCATGTTCAGCGCATATTCCATCAGCACCGGATCAGCGTCAAAGGCAGCGCTCAGGCATGCCTCGCTGGGCACGAACATGACGACGAAGTCGGCTGCATGGCCGATTTTCTCCCAGTACTTCTTCTGACTGAGTTCGTTCACGCGCCCGCGCATGGCTTTAACATGTTGTTGAATCTTGAGATTACGCGTGGCATTGTCATTCGTTTCCACGGATTCGATGAAAGCGGTCATCGGCGTTTTTGAATCGATCGGTATTGCGCCGCCGTTGGGCAGATAGACCAACATATCAGGGCGGCCATCTTCAACGTTTACCTGTTCTTCGAACACAATGTGTTCGTGCATGTCAGACATTTCGGCAATGCGACGCAACTGTAACTCGCCCCATAGTCCCCGCTTTGCCGATGACTTCATCGCCTCGGCCAGCGTGGTCGTGGTGCTTTTAAGGTCGGTGTTGGCCTTCATCAAATGCTGAAGTGTCTCGTCCATGCGCTGATAAGCGCCTTCGCGCTTGGCCTCCAGTTCGCGTATTCGCTGATCGAGTGTGCCTAGATATTGCTGCAACGGGTCCACCAGTCCGCGCATTTCGGTTCGTTGCGTACCCAGATCGCTGGCCAGTTGCCGACGCGCGTTTTCCATGAAAGCCGATGAATTGGACTGCAGTGATTTGCCCGACAACGCCTCAAATGCGTCGCGTAGTTTTGTTTCGGCCTGCTCAATCCACTGCTGCTTCTCGATATCGTTCTGGTGGGTCTGCTGCAAGCGCGCGACCTCTCCCAACAGCCGGTTGTTCTCGCTGCGGGCTGTGTTCAGCTCTTGCCCGCGCGATTCGAGTTGTTGCTGATTGAACCTTATCTGGGCTTCGGTCGTAGCGCGCTGCTTGATATCAGCTTCACCGTTAGTCCGCGTGCGCATCAGCATTACCAGCGCGCCCAGTGCGCCTCCGATTACTATGCCAATGATGAATATGAAGAGGGCTTCGATTACGTTCATGACAGATTCGTCCTTCTTGTTAGTGACTACGGAGAACAATCACGTGGGATTGCCCGTACGACGATTGTAGTTGAGAGCGCCCCTGCGTGAACGACAAATGTCAACACGTCTTTGTCACTCACAGGTACAATCAGCCCAGCATCTTCTCGGCAGTACAGCAGACGCAGTCCGCTGCGACGATCGCAGTCCGCTGCGGCATTAACTCCTGTAACACCGATGAGTTATATTACACATCTGGAGTCACAATGAATTTACCCAGGATCATACAGGGCGGCATGGGTGTCGCCATTTCCGATTGGCGACTGGCCAAAGCTGTCTCGCAACTTGGCCAGTTGGGCGTCGTGACGGGCACAGGCGTGAACCGCGTCATGGCCAGTCGCCTCACAGACGGTGATCTGGCTGGTCACGTTCGCCGAGCGCTGGCCAATTTCCCGTTGCCGGAACCGGTGCAGGCCATCATCGACCGGTACTACACGCCGGGTGGCAAAGCGCCGGATGCGCCATATAAAACACCGGCGGCTTACTCGATTCGCCCGCCGAAGTTTCTCGACCAATTGACAGCCATTGCCAACTATGTCGAAGTCTTTCTGGCGAAAGAAGGGCATGGCGGCGTTGTGGGCATCAACTTGTTGGAGAAAGTGCAGATGCCAAACCTGGCATCGCTCTACGGCGCGATGCTCAGCGGCGTCGACGTGGTATTGATGGGCGCGGGCATTCCCACCCAGATCGCAGGCGTATTGGACAAACTGGCGAATCATGAGCCGGTTTCCTATCGCATCGATGTGGTTGGCGCAGCCGCCGAAGATGACTATCGCATCCACTTCAATCCGGAGGAAATATTCCCCGGTATTGCGAAGCTGATGGGGCAACTGAAACGGCCCAAGTTCTTGCCCATTATCTCGTCCGTCGTGCTCGCTAAAGCGTTGATCAAGCGCAGTGAAGGTTCAGTCGATGGTTTCGTAATTGAAGGCCCGACGGCGGGTGGCCACAATGCGCCGCCGCGCGGTGGCGGGGTTTTTAACGAAAAGGGCGAACCGGTGTACGGAGATAAAGATGTGGTTGACCTGGAGCAGATGAAGAAGATTGGCCTGCCCTTCTGGCTGGCTGGCGGCTATGGCTCGCCACAACAATTCCAGGCTGCAATCGCATCCGGCGCTGCCGGCATTCAGGTGGGCACGGCTTTCGCGTTTTGTGAGGAATCCGGCATGGAAGCAGGGCTCAAAAAGCGCACGTTCCGCAAAGTGCTTGATGAAGAGGCCGAGGTGTTCACCAGCCCGGTGGTTTCGCCGACTGGCTTCCCGTTCAAGGTAGCCCAGGTGGAAGGCACGCTGTCTGATCCAAAGGTCTATGAAGAGCGCCATCGAATCTGCGATCTCGGTTTCCTGCGTTCCGGCTACAAGAGAGAAGACGGCACACTGGGCTATCGTTGCGCAGCCGAGCCGGTGGCCGACTATGTGAAGAAGGGCGGCAAGATCGAGGATACCGTCGGGCGCGGTTGTCTGTGCAATACGCTGGTCGCCACAGCCGGATTTGCGCAGCGACGCAAAGACGGTTACGTTGAAGTGCCAACAGTGACTTCCGGTGATGAACTGGCGGCGATTGGTCAGTTCCTGCGGGCAGGTAAAACCAGCTATACGGCTGAGGATGTGATCAACTACCTCCTGGGCGGGTTGATAAAGCCCGGCCTGGTTGGCAACGCTGGCGCATAGCTTTGCGCCTGCAACGTAATTGTGATTCTTGCACCGCCGCATGTCATACCACTGCGGCGGTGTATGTCATCCCTGTCCACCTGTCGCCTTTCTGACTCTCATCTGCCCACCCCGCCTACACCCTCGAATGTATCTTTAGTGAGATGCGGCTACACCCGGCATGGGCGCATAGTTGTCACATCAGCAGTATCTTGAGTTTGGAGGACAGCTATGCAAGGTTATGTGCTCATTACCGGCGCTACCGGTGGACTGGGCAGGGCTTTTGCCATCGAGTGCGCATCACGCGGTTGGAATCTGTTTCTGACCGACCTGTCTGAACAGGCGTTGCTCGCACTTTCTACAGGTATTCAACGCATGTATGGCGTTACGACGCGCTATTGTCCTTGTGATTTGACAGACGCGGAAGCGCGAAAATCGCTATGGCAGCGCATCACCCAGCTGGGGTTAAGTTTTCACGGCTTGATCAATGTCGCCGGACTTGACCACGAGGGCAGGTTTTTTGAGCGCCGCATCGATGACCTGCAAACGATCTTGCGGGTCAACATTGAGGCGACCGTTGAGATGACGTGGCGCGCACTGCAGTTTCGGGAACCTGGCGAGACATTCCGCATCATCACGGTGAGTAGCCTGGCTGCCTTTTATCCCATGCCCGTCAAGGCGGTGTATGCGGCTTCCAAACGCTTTCTACTCGACTGGTCGCTGGCATTGCGCCATGAGTTAAGGGACTCGGATGCATCGGTTACGGTATTGTGCCCTGCCGGCATGCGCACCAACAAGGCATGCATCCAGGCTATTGCGGCGCAGGGATTCATGGGGCAGATTACAACGCTCGATGTAGGCGTTATCGCGGCGCGCACGCTCGATAGCGCGCTGGCAGGCCGGGCTGTGTATATACCGGGCATTGTGAATCAGATCATGCGTGTTCTGAGCAGTTTCTTTCCCACAGCGCTCGTAACGGAAGTGATTGGCAACAGGTGGGATAAGAACACGCCATACCATGGACACACAGGAGGAGTACGATGGACTGCAGCAAAGAGCTAACTGGGATGACGGTCGTCGTCACTGGCGCTACATCCGGCATGGGACGCGCCATGGCCATGAACATGGCGCAGCGTGGCGCACACGTGATTGGTGTGGGGCGGTCGCAAAGTCGATGCGCAGAGTTGAAGCGCGATGTGCTTAAGGCTGACCCTGCCGCGCGAATCACCGTGCTTGTGGCTGACCTGGCTTCACAATCGCAGGTGCTGCTGCTGGCAGAAGACATACGAGGGGCGGCTCTGCGTCCCTCCGGGCTTGTCGGTTGGGTGGGAGATGGCAGAATCGATGCGCTGGTGAATAATGCGGCTTCCGTTTATAACTGGTATGCCACTACCGAAGACGGGTACGAGGCACAGTTCGCCGTGAACCACCTGGCGCCATTTGTACTCACTCATGAGCTATTGCCATTACTGGAGCTATCGCCAACAGGCCGGGTGATCTCGATCAGTTCCGCCTCGCACTTCGGGGCAACGATGCACTGGCCTGATGTCATGTACCGCAAGCACTATAGTTGCCTGATGGCCTACAAGCAATCAAAACTGGCGAACGTGTTGTTTGTCATGGAGCTTAATCGCCGGCTGGCGCAGCATTCCCATGTGCGTGCCTATGCGGTTGACCCGGGGCTGGTGAACACGGAGATTGGACAGAAAGGCACCAGCGGCATTGAAAACTGGGTGTGGCGGAAGCGGCGAACAACCGGCGTCAGCCCGGAACAAGGTGCAGCAACAGCGCTGTTTCTGGCAACCACGCCTGCGTTGGCGCAGGCTGATGCGGCTTACTGGAAAGACAGTCATCCGGCGCAACCCAGCAAGGCGGCGCAGGACAGTGTTGAGGCCGCGCGCTTGTGGGCATATAGTGAACGTCTGTGCGGCATGACCTGGGGCGCTGGGTCGGCGTGCTGTCAGCAGGGCGATCCCATGGGGTCGCCACTACGCGGAGGTTAGCGATTGAAATGAAGCGAGACAATGATCCTAAGTCTGCGACGGAAAATGCGACACAGCCTTTCTACTATGAGATCCGTGTCAAAGGCGCACTGTCCAAGAAGCAATGGGTGGACTGGGTGGACGACGTCACGCTGTCTACCTCAAAGGGCGAAACAACCTTGCGCGGTGTGATGCCTGACCACGCCGCGCTCTATGCCCTGCTTGGGCGTTTGCGCGATCTGGCCATTCCGCTGCTGGCGTTGACGGTGCTGGACGCCCGGTCACGCCATAAGATGACTTTGCAGAGCCGGCTCTATCGGGTGGCGATCCAGCTCGGGATTCTGGTTGTGTACCTGCTATTGCTGGGCGTCCTCATCGCGTTTACGGTGGCGCTGACCCTCGGGGGCGCCATGCACAGCGCGCTTGCCATTGCGTTGCTGTTCGCGGCGATTGGCGCTCTGTCATGGCTCTTCTCATTGTGGAGCGGGTTGAAAGTGTGGCGATTGATGACACTGGTTATGGCGCCGGCGTCGATCCTGACGTTCCTGATCTTTGCCATGGTGACGCAGGTAATGCATCCTGCCGTGGGCATTGGGCTGATTCTGTTATGCGCAGCCTTCGGTATAGCCTGCGCGGTGCGCTTTTTGAGGGGGCGCGCGCGCTGGTTGAAGGAAGTGCTGGCCGGTATGCAGACGCTGGGTGATCTGGATGAGCAGGATGCGTCGAACACATAACCGGGTTGATCATCGTTCGGTCACAGCTCTATACCCCTTGGGAGTCGTCACAAGCGCCATCCTATGATGCTCTTAGATACTTTACTCACCACCAGGTTTCGTATTCCGGCAGTGCGGCCCGATCTCGTCACGCGCCCGCAACTGCTTAGTCATCTGGATGAGGGGCTGAGACGCGGCGTCGGCTTGACGCTCGTTTCAGCGCCGGCAGGTTTCGGCAAGACCACCTTGATCAGCCAGTGGGCGGCTTCGCTAAACCGGCCCGTCGCGTGGGTCACCTGCGACAGCTCGGTGTCCCTTGGGGGCGGACTGGACACAGCGCCGCGTCCGCTTGGGAATGATCCGCTCGTGTTCATGCAATACCTTATTTCAGCCATTCGCGTTGTGCGGCCGGATTCCAAAGCGCCTGCCGCAGAGCCATTGGCAGCTCATGAATCGCCGCGGGCGCTGGCCGTGTCGCTGCTGAACGCGCTGGCAGAGGCCAATCTGCCATTGGTGCTGGTACTGGATGACTATCACGCCATCACCCACGCTGCCGTTCATGAGCTTACGGCTTTCATTCTGGACAACCGTCCACCGGAGCTCCACGTTGTCATCATCACGCGCGAAGACCCGCCACTACCGCTGGCCCGCATGCGGGCGCGCGGGCAGGTTAACGAGGTGCGCGAGCGCGCGCTGCGCTTCAGCCATCAAGAGAGCGTGGCCTTTTTCTCCCAGACGATGGCGCTCAGCTTATCGGCGCAAGCCGTGACGACGTTGGAAAACCGCACCGAGGGATGGATTACGGCATTGCAATTGGCGGGTGTCGCGATGAGCCAGCAGGACGACATTGGCGTATTCATCGCTTCTTTTGCCGGGAACGACCGCTATATTGTGGATTACATTCTCAATGAAGTGTTGACACGCGCGTCCGAATCGCTGCGCCAGTTCTTGTGTCAAACGTCCGTACTCGACCGTTTCTGCGCGCCGTTGTGTCAGGCCATCACCGGCAGCCAGAATGCACAGGCAATGCTCGAATCGATTGAGCGGGCGAACCTGTTTTTGATTCCATTGGACAACCGACGTGAGTGGTATCGATATCACAGTTTGTTTGCCGAAGTGATGCGGCTGACGCTGACGGAGGATGAGCAATGTCGCCTGCACAGGTTGGCGGCCGCCTGGTGCGCCGAGCAGCACTCTGTGTCCCCTTGGGATGGTCTGGCTGAGATTGAGACCTATCATCGCAGATTGATCGCTGAACTGTGTGCCGCCGATGAAGGCACTGCTCATATGGCGCAGTCTCTGGTAGAGCCATTAAGTGAGCGCGAGATCGAGATCATGCGCCTGGTGACACTGGGCGACTCTAATGCGGACATTGCGCGCAAGCTGTTCATTACGATTGGCACGACGAAGCGCCACATCAACCATATTTTCGGCAAGCTGGGTGTGCACAGCCGCAGCAAAGCCATCAGCCGGGCGCGTGAACTGGGTTTGGTTGAGTGAATGCCTACCTTGCGAGGGCATTGCGATTCGGTGCCGACTTCCGTCTCTGACTTGTGTCATACAATCCATGATGCATTCGATTATTCAGGATGCATCAATTCAGATCGTGGAGATGCGACATGGAACGGAAACTGGTTTGCCCTGGCGTCGGACGGCTTGAGATTCAGGAATTCGAACCACCTGTGCTTAAGCCCGGACAGATTCGGATTCAGGCCGAGTTCGGCGCGGCCAAACATGGCACCGAAATGGCTTTTTTCAAGGGCTATGCCAATGAGCGCGGGCCGTATGACAGTGCGCGCGGAATTCACCTGCGCGACAAACCGGCAAACCCATATCCGTTTGCGCTGGGCAATATGGTCGTGGGCATAGTCAGCGAAGTTGGCGCAGGCGCAGAGGCGTTTGCCATCGGCGACCGGGTGATGGCCTACAGCGGATTCGCCACATCGGCTGTCACCGATACCAAGTTATGCTGGAGATTGCCCGGGCACGTGAGTTGGCAATCGGCTGTATGCATCGATCCAGCGGATTTTGCGCTGTCCGCGTTGCGCGACGGACACGTGCGCATTGGTGACGCCGTGGCCGTGTTTTCACTTGGCGCCATCGGTTTGCAGGTGGTGCAGATGCTGAAGCTGGCGGGCGCGCACCCGATTATTGCACTTGACCCGATTGAACAGCGGCGGCGCATCGCGCGCGAGTACGGCGCGACACTGGTGATCGATCCGACAACCTGCGACGCGGGTGTGGAGATTCGCAAGGCGACGGGCGGGCGCGGCGCTGACGTGGTGATCGAATACAGCGGAACGCGTCAGGCGATGCAGGATGCCCTGCGCGGCGCAGCCTATGGCGGCACAGTTGTGGCCGGCGCGTTCCCGCCAGCGTACAGCGCCGGGCTGGATTTTGGCGCCGAGGCACATGTGAACCTGCTCAACATCGTGTTCTCGCGCGCCTGCAGCGATCCGAACCGCGATCATCCGCGCTGGGACAATGATCGCATCTATGCTGCGTGCTTCGACCTGATCTGCGCGGGCAAGATCGATGGTTCGAAGATCGTGTGGCCGGTGGTGGGTTTTGATGAACTACTCACCGCATACCCGGAAATCGCACACCACCCGGAATCGACAATGAAGCTGGGCGTTAGGTATTGAATTAACCCAAGTAGCTCAGTGTGATCTGTTTACCCATGTGGACAGGCGGCAGGTCATAAGTAACAGTGGCCGGCTTAGGCTCACCACGTCTCGGACTGAGGTACTTTCTGACAAAACCCGGGATAGTGCGCAGCGAAGCGGCAAAGATCACTACTTCGTCCAGATCGGGCGTGATAAATCCCTTGCGAGGGTGATGCTTTAATACGGCAGGATTGCCCATGATGACCATACAGCATTGCTGACCTGCGTCGCCAGCGCCAGCATGATATCGCACTTGGAGAAATGTCGTTCCTTTGACGTAATCCCATGGTTTGTCGAGGAAAAACGCATGCGCGGACGAAAAGAAGTCAGCGGCCATGGGGATGGATACGCCAATTTCCAGCAATCCGAGTCGTTTATCTTCGTCTGGAGAGAAACCCCGCGCGATGTTGATGCCGTCGAACACATGCAGTGATGCAGGACTCATTAGTAATTCCACGCCGAGTTCGCTGAAAGCAAGTTGCAGCGCCTGCACTATCACCGGGTCTTCCAGGACGATTTGTGTGGGAACGTAGCGCTTCATTTAAGCGCTTTTCAGTTTTCTGCTACTTTGGAGCATGGCTTCAAGCAACACGGGCTCATAGTTTTCGGCGGATGGCAGGCAGTCAATCACTTTGTGGCTGCGCACCAGGTCACTTCCGCCTTCCATGACGACGATCTCATACGGTCGCACAGGTCGTCCTAGTTTGTCTTTGTACCAAAGTCTAGCGTGACGTACGCCACAATACCATTTGCTGTTCTGACGTTCCAGTCTAGCTAGCGCCGCTTTTTGGTTATTCTGTATAGACATCACGATTTAGTTTATAACAAGACTTGCCAACACGACCTAACGCACATCATGATCGACGTGGGATGGCAACTGCACTTCAAAGGTGGCTCCCTGGCCTGGTTCGCTCGTGGCCTCTACCTTGCCGCTGTGGGCGTGCACGATCCACTGCACGATTGACAGCCCTAGCCCACTGCCGCTGGGGCGTGGCTTGTCTGGTTCGTCCAGCCCGTTGTCATCACTATGCCCGCGCGCTTCATCGACGCGATAGAAACGGTCGAACAGCTTGGGGATGAGTGCTGTCGGGATGCCGGGGCCATTGTCCTGCACACGCACCCATGCGCCCGCGTCGCCGGCGCCGGTTTCCACATTCACGCGCGCATGCTCATGCGCGTAGACGTGTGCGACGGTCACCGAGTACTTGATGGCGTTTTCGACAAGGTTGGTGAGCATCTGATTTAGAAGCTGGCGGTCGCCGCGCACCATCACCTCGGGCAGGTCGCCAGCGACCAGCTCGACGTGTTTCTGCTTGGCCAGCGGCGACAGGCGCTCGACAACATCAATAGCCACATCGCTCAGGTCAATCAGATCGGAGCGCAGCGTGGTCTGGCCGGCGTCCATGCGCGCCAGTGTGAGCAGGTCGTTGACCATGCGGCTCATCAGTTCGTTCTCCGAGCGGATCGTCATCAGCGCGCTTTCATACTCCTCAATCGAGCGGGTGTGGCTGAGGGCGCGGCTGGCTTCCAGTTCGATGATGGTGAGTGGCGTGCGCAGTTCGTGGCTGGCATCGGCGGTGAACTGGCGCTGGCGCTCAAAGGCTGCCTGCAGGCGGTCGAGCATCTGATCAAAGGTGTTGGCCATCGCACTTAGCTCATCGTGGCCGCCCAGTTTGATGCGCCGATTGAGATCGGTGTCGCTGATGGCACGCGCGGCGTGCGTGATGATCTGCACGGGGCGCATGGCACGATCGGCCAGCCAGTATCCGCCGCCCAACGCCAGCAACAGCAGGCCGAGCGAGCCGAAGATCAGCGTGATGGCCAGTTGGTACAGGCGCGTGCTATTAAGCGGGCTGCCAACGATTAAGAGCGCCGCAAAGGTGTCGCGCAGCGGCATTTGCGAGACGACGAACTGGTATTCAGGCGCGACTGTGACGGGCGGGTTGGCCAGTACATACGTGAAATCGACCGGCCCCATCATCAGTTGGGCGCCGGCGCCTTCGATTGCCTGCAGTGCGACTTTTTGCAGCGGTATGACGTCGGCGCGTGGCAAAGGCCCCAATTGCTGGATGACGCTGCCGCGCGGGTCGATGATAAGCAGCGTCTGATCTTCAGAGAGCAAGGGCACTTCGCTGGTGATCGATCCAGAGGGCAGCATGTCGCCATGCTCACGCTCAAAGGCCTGCCGCAGGATGAAACGGTAATAGCTCTCGATCTGGCGCGACTGCGCCTGCAAGCGCGCCGCCGTCTCGCGGGTGTATTCATGCACCTGGCGGGTATAAACAAAGGTGCTGAACCCGGTGAGGATGACAGCGAGGATGATGACGAACCACAGCGTCAGGCGGAACCTGATGCTGCGCAACCCTGAAACGATGCGTTCACGAAACGATGCCATTCATGTCCATCCTGGTCTTTACGTTTTACGCTTCACGCTGATTCCTGCGGTTTGACCAGGCGATAGCCGGCGCCACGCACGGTTTCGAGCAGTTTGACCGGATTGGGGTCGTCGATCTTGCGACGCAGGCGGCGGATATACACATCCACCACGTTCGACGCGCCGTCGTAGTCGTAGCTCCACACATGCGCTTCGGCCATCTCGCGCGTAATCAGCATGTTGGCGTTGCGCATGAGATATTCGAGCAGCGCAAATTCCTTGGCGGTGCAGTCGATCAACTGGCCGGCGCGTTCGACGCGATGCTGAGCCGGGTCCAACGTAAGGTCGCCGACGCGAATGACCGGGCCGCGATCGGATGACTCGCGCCGCAGCAAGGCGCGCAGGCGGGCGCGCAGTTCGTCGATGGCGAACGGTTTGACCATGTAGTCATCGGCTCCGCTGTCGAGTCCCTTGATGCGATCCTCGACGGCGTCGCGGGCAGTGAGCATCAGAATGGGGGTGCGGATGCGGCGGTCGCGCAGCTCGCGGCAGACGGTCAACCCATCTTTCACAGGCAGCATGATGTCGAGAATGATCGCGTCGTAAGGTGTGAGCATCACCATTTCGGAGCCCTCTTTACCGTCAAACGCAGAGTCAACGGCATAACCGTCTTCGATCAGGCCCAGTTTGAGGGCCTGGTTGAGGCGGTGGTTGTCTTCTATGAGCAGGATACGCATGGTGACTTAAGAAATGTAGCGCAGAAGAATGAAAAGAAGATGACAGAGGAGGGGGGAGGACGGAGGCAAGAGGTCAGAGATCAGAAGGTAGAGGGGAAAGAGCAGAGGGAGAGGGATGGTGTTTTTGCGTTTCATTTGCGTGTCATCTTGTGCCGTTACATTCATTCCCATCAGCCGGTTTTGAATAGTTGGTTTTCCGGCAATGCAATGATTGAAAAGAGTGTGAACTGATGAAACAAATTCCTGCAATTGTGGCTGCGATTATCGTTACGATTGTGATTGGTCTTGGCATGTTTGCCGTTGGCGCGAATGCGTTTCTGGATACGGCTACGGTGGCTATCGCTGAATCACCTGCGGACGTGAATGTGTCGACGACTTCATCCACCACGCCCGGCATCGATGCGCAATCGCAGGCGCAGATCAAGCAGCAGCAGGATTTGATCGCCCAGTACCAGGCGCGTGAGAAGCAGTATCAGGATCGCGAGAAGCAGTACCAGACCGAGTTGAAGGACGCCGCGCAGAAGTTGACGGACGCAAATGCCACCGCGCAGCAGTATCAGGATCAGGTGCAGCAGTATCAGAATGTCTTCATGCAGTTGCAGCAACGCGGCATTATTCGCGTGAATGCGGATGGCCAGATTCAACTTCCGCGCCGTTAATGCCACGCTCCCACCCACAAACAAGAGGTATAACCTGATGAAACTGATTAAGCTTGGCCTGCGCATTTATATCGCCATTTCAACCGTGTTTGGATTTCTGGTGGGCTGGATTTTGCTGGCGCACTCGGGCAAGCCCACGGCAAATAACGTTGCCGCTGAAGGCGCGCAGGCCATCACCAGTTATAAGTTGGACCCGCTGCCACCAGTGCCGTCACTCAATGACCTGGTGAGTGGCGCGCCGCTCAAGCCACTGCCCGCGCCGCAGACGTTCAATGTTCAACCGTCATCTGGTTTTTCGCCGCGCTTCCGCAGCGGAGGCTCGCGCTAGGCTTTCCGGCACTATGTTGGCCTTCGTTCGCCTGCACAGGTTCTCGCAAAGCGCATGAAGGCACACAGCAGAGCGCGCACCATACCGGTATGTTGTACGATGATTTTCGCGCGATGAATTCGCACCTTATGCTGGGCGCAGAGGGCGAGGCGGAGCAGGTTGAGGCAGGCTTTAAGGCTGTTCGGGCGTTCATCGCCGCAAGCGAGGCACGCTTTACGCGTTTCTCTGAGGACAGCGAGTTATCGCAACTGAACCGGACAGCGGGCGGCTGGTTTATCGCTTCCAATGATTTGTTTGAAGTCGTGCAACTGGCGCGCCGGCTGATGGATCAAACGTGCGGGCTGTTCGACCCCTCAATCATGGGCGCGTTGCAACGGGCCGGCTATGACCGCAGCATTGACGAGATACGCGCTGCCGGAGCGCGGGCGTCCGCAGCGGCGCCGGAATCATGGGCAACCGAACGGCCACAGGCTTTCACCGGCGTGACGTTCAAGCCCGAATGGCATGCGATCCACCTGCCGGCTGGCACGCAGATTGACCTCGGCGGCATCGCCAAGGGCTGGATTGCGGAACAGGCCGCCATCATCCTGGGGCGTTACGCGTCGGCATGCGCGGTCAGTGCGGGTGGCGATTTGTTTGTTTATGGGCTGCCCCAGGGTGATGGGTTCTGGCCTATCGCACTCGAAGACCCGCGTGACCCAGACAAGACCGTTGCCGTGCTGCAAGTGCGCGACGGTGGGCTGGCGACTTCGTCGATCACGTTGCGCCGCTGGGTGCAGGATGGGCGTGAACGGCATCACATCATCGATCCGCGCACGGGTGAACCTGCTGTAACGGACTGGCTGAGCGTGACCGTGGTCGCGCCGCATACGGCGACGGCTGAGGCATTTGCCAAGGCCATTTTGATCGCGGGAACGGCGCAGGCACAGGCGCTGGCCGACCGCGTCGCAGGAATTGAATTTATTGGAATCAAGCAGGATGGGTCTTTATGGGGATCCAGACATGCCAGGGAGCTTCTTGATGTCACAGGTGAAATCGTCTAAAGAAAACAAACGCACTGTCGCCGTGTGGACTATCGCCGGCGTAGGCGCGGCGCTGTTGGCGCTGATGGGCACGCTTTTGCTGGGTGCGGTTGCGCAGACGCCGCTGGGGCAAGGATTGGGTCAGGCGCTGAATGCGCTGTTTGGGACTGATGGCACGCACGCCACGTGGTTCGTGACGCGTTCGGCCGGGATCATCGCGTACCTGTTGCTGTGGTTCTCCACGGCGTGGGGCTTGGGCGTGAGCAGCAAAATCCTTGATCAGGTGTTGCACCGCGCCTTTACGTTCGATTTCCACGAATTCATCTCGCTGCTGTCGATTGGCTTTTTGATCCTGCACATCGTCGTCCTCACCGGCGACCAGTTCATGCCGTATAACGTGGCGCAAATCCTGATCCCCTTCATCTCGCCATACCGCCCGGTGTGGGTGGGCGTGGGCGTGATCGCGTTCTGGCTGATCCTGCTGGTGTCGATCACGTTCTATATTCGCAGCAGGATCACGATGAAGACGTTCCGCGTGATCCACTATCTCAGTTTCATCTCGTATATTGCCGCGGCGGCGCACAGCGTGTTCTCGGGCACCGATACGCCGCTGCCGATGACGCAATTGATGTACGCGGGCACCTTCCTGGTCATCGTGTTTCTGACGGCCTACTGGTTGCTCACGATGCGCAAGGCGAAGGCGCTGCCGCCCCAACAGCCTGCCAAGCGTCCCGTGACGCCGCAGCCGCAGCCGCGCAACCCGTACCGGCCATCCCAGCCGACTGTAGGAACGGCTCAGGCCGGGTCAGGGGCAAAGAGTCCCAAACGCGACAAATAACGGGTCGCGGTGCGCTCCCGGGCGTGAACCCAGAAGCGCCAATCAACCT
>CAIQQO010000257.1 GCA_903873965.1 uncultured bacterium | reverse complement strand
ATCTGCGGATTAGACCTTGTCCGTTTCGCCTCGACCAACGCCTATGGCCTTCGCAACGGGAACGCGATCCTTCTTTTTACGTTTTACGTTTTACGTTTTACGCGTCACGTTTTACGTTTCACGCATTCTGCGCCGGCACGCGCACGCGCATGGCGGCGAAGAAGTTGATTGCCGCGATGGCCACGCCCAGCAGAAAGACGTATTGGTATCCAAACTGGTTCCAGATCACGCCGCCGATGACGGCAACGCTGATGGAAAATAGGTGGTCGATGGTGACGCCGACGGTCAGGGCGGCCTGAACATCTTCGGGGCGTTTGGCGATTTTCTTGATATACATGGATCGCGCCATGCCGACCGACATCAGCATCTGGTCGATCAGGTATAGCCCGCAGGTGAGGAGAAACGCGATGCTCTCCGGGAAGATCGAGCGCGCGAAGCCGTAGCCCAGGCACACCACCACCAGCATGACGGCTTCGGCGCACAGCACGAAGCGTTCACCCAGATGATCGGTGACCCAGCCGAGGAGAGGTTGAAACAGGATGCCGATGACGCCGCCGATGGTCATCAAGGTGGCCAGCGTCTGCGTCGGCTGTTGGAAAATGCTGACAATCACCCACGGCGCAAACGTGATAAACAACTGCTTGCGCGAGCCGTACAGGACGCAGAGTACATAGTACAGGCGGTACTCTTTGTGCAGCTTGAGAAACGTTTTTGAAGGCGTCACCGGGGTGGGCGTCATGCTGTACATTAATATGGCCGCGACGGTAAACCCCAGCGCCGCCAGGCTGAAAGTGATGTGGAAGTTAAAGTTGAGAAACCGGAAGCCGACAAAGACGAGGAAACTGCCCAGTATGGCGGCCAGGTTGCGCACAGCGTTCAACTGGCCCAGGCGTTGCCCGGTCTTGCCCGGTTCGGCCAGTTCCATCCCGATGGCCGATGCAGCAGGCATAAACAGGTGCTGGCCCATGCTGTAGATAAACAGGCACACCACCACCAGGCCGTAGGTGGGCGCGGCAAACGCAATCAACAGCGTACCGACCATGCCAAGCAGCATGGCCAGAACACCCAGCCGCCGGCTGCACAGAAACCACAGTACCGCCGACGTAAACACCACCATCAGGCCGGGGAGTTCGCGCGGCAATTCGAGGAAGGAGCGTTCAAAGCCGCTCAAGCTGAATCGTTCGTTCAAATAGTTGTTGAGCGTGGAATCAACCAGGCTATAGGCGACGCCCATCATGAGCGAGGCCATGATGAATATCTTGAGTTCACGCGAAATGGCCGAAAAACGTGCTGAGAAGGAGAGTGTCATGTGCTTTATTCCGTTGTAAGTTCAAGATATGGTACTCCCAAACGAAAAATGTGCATGGCAGGCGGCGTTCGCACCTTGCGTTGCGCGGCAGAACACAACTCCGGGTAATCATTACTGGAAATGGGTGTAAACTGATTTTATGTGTTAATTATTTGAACAGTGTACATCGCATGGGGAGAAATAATTCCAATGAAGTTCACAGTATGTATCCCGGCCACTCGTAATACAACTCTTAGACAAACGATCACGTCAATACAAGCGCAGACGTGCCAGGATTGGGAGATGATTGTTGTTGGACAAGGGGATGAAGCAAGCCTGCGCGCGGCAGTAACAGAGGTGTCGCAGGGTGATCCTCGTATTCGTTACATTCATAACAGCCTGTTTGGCGCGTCCAGTGCGCGCAACACGGGCATTCGCGCCGCACAAGGCGACATGATTGCCTTTATAGATGATGACTGCACCGCACAGTCCGATTGGTTGAGCGTCTTGGGCCGGTTTTTTGATGACGAACCTCGCGTAGGTCTTGTGGGTGGGTCGGTAGTCATACCCGCGCGCACGCAGAGTGGCGTCTTGGTATGCCCCCATGTGAATCCGCCCGAAACGGTATATGACCCGGTTGCCTGTAACTATAAACCGCCTGCGGGCTGGGACTGGATTGGCAGCAACATGACCATGCGGCGCGAGGTCTTCACGCACGTCGGCCTGTTTGACGAGGTACTGGGGCCGGGGACGGCATATCCCTGCGGCGAGGACACCGACTATAAGTTTCGCGCCGAAGCCGCCCATGTGGTGATGGGCACGACGCCGCGCGCCGTGGTGGTTCATACCCACGGCATTCGCTACGGGCTGCGCGCGTCACTACGCATCACGCGCAATTACGCGATCGGGAATGGGGGTTTCTCCGCCAAGCTGACTATGGCCAACGACGTGCGCGGCGTTGACTGGTTGCATAAAACAGTCCGCCAGTGCTATAACGACGGGTCGAGGTTTTTACGCCCCGACCGCGTGTTACTTGGTCTGCGCCGGTTGTGGTATTTTCGCAGAGCGTATGATCGGCTGCTTCACGACTATGAACTGGATACCGAGCAACACATCCTGCGCCTGAAAAACCGTCAAAACAGCCCCGGCTAGAGCTTGCCGATGCGCACTTGCCATACTTCCGGCCCGTTCTCCAGGTACTCCCACGAGAACTGGCCGGTCAATTCCGCCTTGAACTGGTAGTACAGAGGCTTCGGGTCATGGTCATTGACCAGGATAAAGCTCTCGGTCGCGGCCAGTTGGTCAAACGTATTGAAGATAAGCGGATGCCTGCGCGCAGGCGGTATCTGACGTACGTCTATTATTTTATCAATTGCACTCATTTATCACCGTTAGCCTCATACAACGAATGAGGCGGCCTTCCCAAAGCCACCGCCTCATCCCATCTTATACACACCTGGCCGTGCCACGGTTTGCTTTGATGCGCGCCATCACACGGTGTGATGATGCGGACACGGAATTATGAATTATGAATTACGTGTCATCTTCCGTTTTACGTTTTACGTTTCACGTTTTACGTTTCACGTTTCACGTTTTACGTTTTACGTTTTACTTCTGCAGGGTGCGCACCCACGAAATGATGTCGGCCAGGTCCTGATCCTTGAGCGACGGGTTGCCGCCTCGGGGAGGCATGTCGACCTTGGTCGTGTTCAGAGGATCACTGGCAGGTCGCCCCTTGGTCAGGAAGAGCACCACTTCGGCGTCCGGCAGGCCTTTGAGGAAGGCGCTCGTCGTCATGTCTTTGCCGAGGTTGGGCATGCCTTTGGCATCCGGGCCGTGGCAGGCAATACAGGTCGTGGCATATTTGGCCTGACCATTCACGGGGTCGCCCTTGAGCGCCACAAACTTCTGCGCTTCGGCAGAGACCTTGGGGCCGGCGGGGGTGGCTGTTGCAGCCGGGGCGCTTGACCCACAGGCGGCCAGCATCGCAGAGACCACAAGCGCTGTCGCGCACATCAATGTTTTATTCTTCATCTACATTCTCCTTTACCTATCACACTCACAATTAGCGCTTTCCGGGCACAGCCAGCAAGCGTTGTGCTTCATCAAAAACGAGGACGGTCGCCTTCAGGCCCTTGGCGAAGGTGTCGGCTTCCGCCCGCACTCCAAACGCCGCGACGCCTGTGCCCATCGGGCTGGTCACGCCTTTGTTCACCACGTAAAACGCGGTTTCGCCGCGCAGCCACACCTTGCTGGTGTAGTCGTGCACATACCAGGCCGCCACTGTTTCGCCGGTGTGGTCGGCGCGCCACGCAAACATCTCACCGGCATCGTCGAACTTGTGGCTGCTGCCGTTCTCAAGCACCAGCGCCGCCGCATAGCGCGGATCGTCGATGACCATGCCGCAACGCTCACACAGGTCCATGCCGAAGACCACCTCCGGCGGTTTGGGTTGCCCACCGGCGCACGCGCCCAGCGCCAGCCATGTAACCATGACCAGCGCCATGATCATCAGGTTTCGCACGGCAGGCCGGTTCATGCATCACCTCGCCGGTTGAACATCGCAAACGCCAGGCCAAACCCGCCGACCGACCATGCCACCAGCAGCCCGGCCAACACCCAGGGCAACGCTGCGCCGAAGCGGTACATGGCATACTGGCCGGCCACGCCGAGCGTGTCCAGCGTGGCGCGCAAGCCATAGATCGCGCCCAGCTTGAACACTTGCAGCGGATTGGCAAACAACCCGGCCACGAGCACATCGGGCGACGGGCGCAGCGCCACGGTGACGCCCAACAGGCCGAGATCGCCGCCAAACACCAGCACCAGCCAGACCAGCAGCGCCATGCCCATAGCCGTAGCGCCCTTTCTGGCGCGTGCCCCGATGACAAAGCCGATGGCCAGCGATGCGAAGGCCAGCAGCAGCGTAAAGCCCACCAGCATCAGGTACACATCGGCATGCCCGTCGCGGCTGGACGCCAACCCCAGCGCAGCCAACCCGAACCCCAGCGCCAGCGCACAGGCTACTGCCATCGCCGCGCCCAGGCTCTTGCCCCAGAAAATCTCGGACTTGCTGACGGGTTGCGCCATCAGGTACAGCAGCGTGCCGCGTTCGCGATCCGCTGCCAGCACGTTGGAGCCAACGCTCAAGCCAATCAGCGGCGCAAACAACAGGATGACATTGATCAGACTGGCGGCGGTGCGCCCAAAGCCGCCCAGCCCCGAATAGCCGGCCGTGGCCAACCCTGCCTGCGACAGCGCCAGCGCCAGCACCGCAAAGCCGATGGCAAACAGCCACAACCACTTGTTGCGCAACGACTCGCGCAATTCACGCCGCGCAATGATCCAAACCAGTTTTAGTTCCATCAATTCACCATTAACATAAAAACAAGATACTGCTCAACCGTGTCATCGACGTGGGCTACTCGGTGTCAATTTCGAAGTCAGTGACTTCGATGCCATGTCCCGACAGGCCGCGCAACACCCGCGCCTTCTGGTCGGCGGGCATGTGCGCCACGACGGTGCCACGACCATTCATGTGCGCCGGCGAACCGGCATCGGACAGCCAGGTAACGGCCTGCGCGCGCTGCTTCTCCGGCACCCACAGGGTCATCTTGACCTGGCCAGCCGCCGTAATGCGCAGCGCCTCCGGCGTCAGTTCGGCCTTCAGCACGCCCTGTTCCAGCATCAGCACGCGGTCGGCCAGCATCTCGATTTCCTCCAGCCGGTGCGACGCAAACAAGATGGTCTTGCCATCGCGGCGCAGGCCCGAGAGCAACGCGCGGTATTCGGCGCGCACCTGCGTGTCGAGGTTGGCCATCGGTTCATCCAGCAACAGAATGGGCGGATCACCCAGCAGCGCAATCGCCAGCGCCAGCCGTTGCTTCAAGCCGCCCGAGAGCGCCGGCACTGCCTTGCGCGCGTGCTGGGTCAGCCCCATGCGTTCGAGCAGCGGCGTGATCTGCGCGGGATTGGCTTTCTTCAGCGCGGCATAGAAGTGCATCGTCGCCTGGACGCTCCAGTCGTTGTAGTTCACTTCCTGCGGCACGTAGCCAATCATGCGGCGCGCCTGTTTGCCGTTGCGGCGCACATCGCAGCCGGCGACGATAATCTCGCCGCGATAGTCCACCAGCCCCAGGATCGACTTCACCAGCGTCGTTTTGCCAGCGCCATTGGGTCCCCACAATGCCAGCGCCTCGCCGGCACAAGCCTGAAAGGACACGTCGCGCAACACATCGGCCTTGCCGTAACGTTTGGAGGCGTTACTGACTAGCAACATCACCTTGCGGTCGGGTTTTCCCTTGATCGATTCCGTAACAACACCTCCATCTGCAACATGCAGCGGTTTCTGCGGCATGTTCATCGCGATATTTGATTTTTTGGACGCGGGCGGCAGGATTAAGATGCCGCACAAGGCCGTGATAGTGAGCAGCACCAGGGCGGCCAGCCCCATGCCAAGCCCATTGCCGGGTGAGGCCACGGCGTAGTCGGGCAGGATGGCGGGCTGCACCAGCGGCGCCGCATCGGTGAGTTTGGGCAGCGGGCGAATGACCGGGAAGGAGGAGGCCGCAAACTCGATGGCCTGGACTGCCGGGCTGTACAGCAGGACGCGCAGGCTGGGCACGCGGTCGACCAGATTCTCAAAAACGCGCTCAGAGGTGTAGGGAAGATCGCCCACACCGTCGCCATTGGTGTCAAAGCCGTTGTAATCGCTCCAATAGTTGCCCTGCCATTGGTTCGCGCCGCCCTGGCCGCCGCCCTGGATCGACACTTGTTCCGTGTTTTCCCAGAACGAGTTGCCCTTGAACTGACCACCCTTCGAGTCGGTCAACAGCGTCACGCCGACATCATTGAAGGCCATCACGTTGTCTTGCACGCGGGCAAAGCCATCTGCATACGGCGTGTTGTCGAGGAAGATGCCGGCGCGATTGTCCACCAGCACATTGCCTGTAATCTCGACATCCTTGGTGTCTTTGAATCCCAGCGCATAGCCACTGGGGCCGCGCTGACCCCGAATCAGGTTGTCGTTCATCACCACGCGGTCGGAGTACATGGTGTAGATGCCCACCGAGTTGTCCAGGATGCGGTTATGCGCCACCAGCGCATCGTTGCAGAACATAAAATGGATGGCGTAGCGCCCGCGCTCGATGGTATTGCCGATGACCTGCACGCCATTTGAATACCAGATCACGACATCGCGCGTGTCATGAATGACGTTGTTTTCGATGATAGCCCTGGGGCTGTACCATAAGCGGATGCCATCGCCTTTGCGCCCCATGTCGTATTCAGGTTTGCTGCTGACATCGTTGCCGCGCACCACCGCGTCGGGCGCTTCAGCGACGAAAATGCCGAACAGCACGTCATGCAGGCGGTTATTCTCCGCCGTCGTGTGAGCGGCTGCCAGCGTGATGCCGGCGTGATCCTGGTCCGGCTCCACGCCGCTGCCCATGATTTCAAAGCCGCGCACCACGGCGCCGGACTTGGTCAGCCGCACCACGGTGCCCTTTTCGCCATTGTCGAGCGACGGCCAGCCGATCCCTTCCAGGGTCACGGCCTTGTCGATGACCACCGGCCCATGATAGGCGCCGGCGCGCACTTCGATCACATCGCCATCGTGCGCCTGAGCCAGCGCATCCTGCACGGTCATATATGGACCGGACGGCGATACGATGAGTCGGTTTTGCACAGGACTGGCCGTCAGCGGCTGGCACAGGGTCAACAGAAGACATAACGCCATCCCTGCTACCATGCCAAAACGGGCGATCAGGCGGACGCGCGCGGCGGTGCTCATTATGCGTGCTCCTGCGGGACAGCGGGAGATGGTTGTGATGCCGCCAGGCGGACGCGCTTGCGGGCATCGGCCAGCGGCTTGTAGGCGGCGCGATGCAGCCACAGGCTGAGGAATACCGCCGCTACTGCTGCCAGCGAGAAGAAGAAGCCGGGCTGGAATGATGAGAACGTGTTGAACTGACCGATGGTGCCGAGCCCCATCAACGGTGGCGTGAACTGCTTGATCGCGCCGCCCAGCGCCGACTTCGGGTCGATGCTGTGGCCATATTGGTACAGGATCAGGTACAGGTCGGCGACAAAGATGAGCGGATAGATGATCGCCGGCAGCGCAATCAGCGCCGCCCAGCGGTTATGGACAAAGACGCCCGCTATGAGCAAGAGTCCCAGCACCGCGATGCCGTAATAGGAGATGGACCGCTCGAGCCGGCCGCCTTCGTCCAGTATCGGCATGCCCAGGTAGTGGTTCAGCTCATCCACCTCGCGCATATCGCCTTCGAGATGATTGACGTACACATTGACCGCCAGGCCGTTGGGATATTGCGGCGCGTACAACTTCATCCGCCAGTAGGGCAGGAACATCGAGATCATCAGCAGCAGCGCCGCGATCATCAATGTGGCGCTGGGCAACAGGTAGTCTATGAGCCTGTGCGCGCTGCCATCGGGTAATAGCACCTTGATATCGGAATCAAGGTTGAGATTAAATCGCTTCATTGCTTATTGACCTCGCGCATGCTGTGAGAGCACAACGCGTTAGATTTCATGATGAGTGAGGCACCCTTGCGAAGGGTTACTGACCTTCGCAAGGGTATCGTTTCAAGGCAGTCTACTTAGGGCTCAACCAGGAAGTAGCCGAGCATTTCGAGATGCAGCGCCGAGCAGAACTCGGTGCAGTAGTACGTAAAGGTGCCGGGCAGGGTGGCGTCGAACTCGATCGTCTCCGTCTTGCCGGGTTCCAGGCTGAGGTTGATGTTGTATCCAGACAGTGCAAAGCCATGTGTCGCGTCGCGCGTGCGCTCGAGGCTGGACAGATGCCAGATCACATGGTCGCCCTTCTTCACCTTCACCTGTTCGGGGTTGTAGTGCGAGCGGATAACGGACATCCACACTTCCACCTTGGTGCCGTTGCGCTCGATGCGCGCCTGGGCTTCAGTCGTGATCGCGTTGGGATCAACCGCCATCTTCTCAGCGTCCCAGCCCAGCGCCGGGTACACTTCAAACGGCTTCAAGCGTTCGGCTTTGATGATCTGGGCGTAGTGCGGTTCGGCCATGCCGATGGGCATGTCGTACAGCACTTTCATCTGGTCGCCGCCCTTCCCGATGTCGACCAACTGGAAGTTCTGCGGCAGCAACGGCCCGACGTTGGCGAAGCGGTCGAGGCTCCACTTGTTCAGCGCAATGACGAAATTGCCACCGGGTGTGGCGGTGTCGCCCTCGACAGCCGCAATGTGGCCGATGTTGTACTGCACGGGCAGTTTCTGAACGAGAGTCCAGGGCTTCTCGGGATGCTTGTCGGCGTAGGGGCCACCGAGCGTCCAGCGCGCCACGGCCGAGTCGAGGAACAGCGAGGTGTAGGCATATCCCTTGTCGTCATAGACGGTGTGCAAGGGGCCAAGACCCAGTTCAACCTGCGTTTCCATGGCCTTGTCCAGCGGAATCACGGGCACGCCGTAGGCATCTTTGTCCAGGCCGCCGGCTTTAATGGCGGCGGTGATTTTGTCAAAGGAATAGACGGTGACATGCGGGTCCAGTTTGCCGCCCACGACGATGAACTCGCCGCCGGGTGTTACATCAGCGCCATGCGGGCTCTTGGGTTCGGGCGAGAAGTACAACAGCCCTTCGTCGATCGCGGTCTTCATGCGAATGACGGCCATACCGTTGATCATCTCTGTTTTGCCAGCCTGCACGGTGGCGGCGGCTTTCTTCCAGTTGATGATGTGCAGGTAGTCGGTGTCGTTCTTGGTCGTGCCGGCTTCAAACGGCGGTTTGCCGCTCTCGACGCCGCCCGTGGCCATTTCGGAGTTGAACGAGTTGCAGAACACCCAGCCATCGCTGACCTTCTTGCCGGCGTCGCACAGGTCCTGCCAATACGGGGGCAGCTCAATCTGGAACGACTTGCTGGTATCGAGGCGACCCTTGGTGCGGTCGAATGCCCAGAAGGTGATCAGGCCGCGGTACTGATCCTTATACTGGTCGAGTGGCGCGTACTTCCAGCCAATGGGCGAGGCGTACTGCGGTCCTTCAACCACGTACTCGGAGTTGGGCGTCACGAAGGAGCCGCCGTGATCATTGATCGCGTTCGGGTTCTTCACAATCTGCTTGGTGGAGAAGTCACGCAGGTCGATGACGGCCACGCGCGCATTCGCCTTATCGTTGATGAATACAAACTGGCCATCGTAGCTGCCATCCGTCTCGGACAGGGCGGGATGGTGCGTATCGCCCCACAGCACGTCCTTACCGTCGACCTTGCCGCCTTCCAGAATCTTGTTGCCCGATCCGCCAAAGCCGTAGCCCTGCCACGGTTCGGGGGTGAACACGGCGATCTCTTTCAGAATGCGCATGGACGGCACGCCAATGACCAACATCTGCCCGGCCTGCCCGCCCGACGAGAACATAATATACGGGTCAGTCTTGCCTGAGGGCATGTATGTCTTCAAAGCAGCATACACATCATCGGGGCTAAGCCCGCGCTCTGTGGCCACCGCGGCCGCATCGCTGGGCAACGCCCCCGTACTCCCGGCTGCGCCAGTCGTTGTTGGTGCAACGATTTTGGCCGGTTCGCTCTGGCAGGCTGCCAGCAGAACGGCTGCGGCAGCGACTAAAGTCAAAACCTTCTTCATAGTGGATCCTCCTGAAACTTATGGAAACTCAAACCACAATGCCAAATGACGGTATGGCTTGTGAAACCTACGGAGGAAGAGTACGAGAATTAGGGGCAACAAATATTGCGCTGGCGCAAAGAAGCGGACTGAAACGTAAAACGTGACGCGTAAAACGTAAAACGGAGCAGAAGGCCGGTCGATCCGTTCTTATCCGTGTAATCCGTGATTCAGACAATTTCCGTTCGCCCCGGACGACGCCTACACAAAACCCCCATCGCAACCCACCGCATCTCCATCCACGCGACGTGTGATTAATGCAACGGGCCGCTCAGTTAGTCAAGGGGTGTCGCAACAATAGGGGGCGATTTTTTAGGTCCAGCCCACGAATAAACTGGACGATCAGATACGTTGGGTAAGTCTTGTTGAAGTACCTCCTCAATGCT
>CAIQQO010000256.1 GCA_903873965.1 uncultured bacterium | reverse complement strand
CTGCTGGCGAAGTGGGGGTCCTATGGTAAGGGCGATGGCCAGTTTGGGGCCGGGATACTTACCGGGATGCTTATGACCCTGGACAAGGATGGCAACATCTACATCGCCGATCCGGGCAATGCGCGGATACAGAAGTTTGACCCGAATGGCAAATTCCTGATGAAGTTTGGCACCTATGGCTCTGGGGATGGGCAGTTTAGCAGTCCAACTGGATTAGCGGTGGATTCTGAGGGTAATATCTATATCGGTAATGCCGTCATTGGTGAACCAATAGAACCTAGGGCGACCCTGAAATTTGACGGCACAGGCAAGTTCCTGGGCAAATGGGGCGATCCGGGTGATACGCCATACAAATATATAGCAGAGATCAAGATAGATGCGCAGGGAATGTTCTATGTGTCCGAATTCTTTAATAACCGGGTGTTGAAAATGGATGCACAGGGCAAGGTCTTGGTCACGTACGACGCGTGCGGTAAGAAAAACGAGCTGGCAGCCAAAATGAGTCCGGCGGGAGTTGCACTGGACTCGGGTGGCAATGTCCATGTGATGGACCTCAATAGCAACCGGATCTGCATCTTTACTTCCGATGGCAAGTTCCTATCGACGTGGGGCAAACTGGGAGAAGGAGACGGAGATATCATTGCCCCAACCAGTGCCGTCTTTGATTCTCAGGGCAATATCTACATAGCCGATGGAGCTGATTACCACCACGCGAACGAAGGCCGGCTGCGCAAGTTCAACAGCAGCCCGCCGAAATAAAAACTCAGACGCAGATGCCGGATTGGCGTGTCGTGCGGTGGCCAATCCGGCGTCGTGTTCAGCGTCTTGTTGCCGTTGCGCACTGCCGAACCCGCCGCCTTTCTACACTAAACAACCAGAGATTTTGTCACGCTCAGCGTGTCATAGCTCAGGTAGACCATCCAGTTCGCACTGGTCGACAGGACCAGCACCCGATACAGATTAAGTGGCGGGTAATCGACGTAGGTATCCGTGAAGTCGAGGAAGAGCACGTCGAGAGTGAGTTCTGTGTCGTCGCGTACGCATTGTTTAGCAGCCAAATACAAGGTTATGCGCCAGCATGTGGCATTCACTTTCATGCTTCTTTGCGGTCACCGTTTCTAGTTGAAGTAGATTAACAGGTCTAAGAATTACATAGGCTCGATCAGCACCGTAAAGCGGGTCATGTATTTCAATTGCTGCTTCTTGGGCATCTGTACTAATCGTTGGGTACAAAATAACTGCTTTCGAGCCGGCACCTTGACTGAGTGCGTAGATCGCTAACTGGTAAAGCATCTCGCGCGGCAAAGAGGTTTCCCACAGGTCGCGATACTTTGCATCCAGAATGGCAACAATGCGTGATCCGCCCAGTACGACAAAGTCAGGGCGGGGTTCGGGTGCCTGGCGATGGCGTGGGTTCTTGCCGGGGACATATGACATTAAACTATGTAGGCGGTATTGATCCTGAACCTTATAGGATTCCAGGTATTCGCCCAGAAAACGCGATAGCAGTGTCTGGAAAAACAGATTCATGTCGAACAAGAAACCTGGAAGTTGCGCCCGCGGTTCATCATTCTCCAGGTTTATCCCGGATGCGTTGGCAAGTATCTGGATGATCTGCATGGCTGGTTGATACGCGACAGTTAGCCGGCTTATGCTGTGCTGTGCTTTGCGCCATGCAACATGGGTCAACTCGACATGCGAAACCAGTAGTTCGAGCTGCCGCGTCAGTTGGCGCAGTCCTGAGCGAAGTTGAAGATCATCGGTGAGTGTTGCGGCCAGGCACAAACCAGCGGCCAGAACCTGGTTCAATGGGTTGTTTTCTAGACGCGGATAGTCGATGCATGGAAGTGCAGCTTGTCCAATCTTCATCTGGCGCGACAGCGCATGTATATCGATCTTGCCACGCGGATTCTGAAGCACCTGTTCTACCCTCCGGTAAGTGCGATGCAAGCCACGTGCAATCAGGTCAGCCGTCTCCTGTAATAGCTGGTGGATAAGCAGATCCTGAAAAGAATCCACCGTGGCGTCGTATTGCACAGCACTTTGGAACAGTTCAATGTCGCGCAAACCATAAGCATAACGCAATAGGGAAAGTAACGGTGCTGCACTCAGTTTGGGCTGGACTGTAATAACCAGACTGCCTAACCGCACCCGACCCACATGCGAAAAAGAAGTGATGGCAATCCCTGCCCTGAGTTCCGTTACTACCAGCTTCCCGGATCGTCTCAGTTGTTCTGACGCACGGTGTGTATTAGCGTCCGCGTCCAGGTACACACCGGCAAGTGATGTACCTGATTCTGGTAGACGCTCTTGCCATTCGGAGAGAGTAATCGATGTATCGCCCATGGCTCAAAGGGTCAGGCAGCGTTATTATTAATAGCACCATCCGGGTCGTCTTCTGCCACAGCATTGACGGAAGCACCTTCAGATGACACTGCTTCCGAGGTGGTGGCGATTTCCGGGCACGGTGCCAGCAATGCCTGAACCAGATTTTCCTCATTCATCGGGTCGAACAGTTCATGGTGAACGAGTTGTGTATTTGCATCCACGAATCCTTTGCCGAGGATTTTCTCCAGTACCTGATAGTCTTCGTAACAATACTCCTGGAGCAGTGGGAGGATATCATCCTGCACAACGCGGGCAAAGCGCCTGAAGTTGGTAATTGGCTTGCCGTCCTCAAGGAGGTACGCATGTCCAACCTGCAAGTTACGGGCGTCACGGCCGATGTTGGTCACGAGCCGTTGATTTAGCGCCTCAAGCCATGGCTTCAGGGGGATGCTGCCGACTACAGTATTACCAAGCGTGGCAGGATCGGGCATCAGTTCGACAAAGCCGAATCGCCGGCGCAGCGCTGTGTCCAGAAGCGCGATGGAGCGATCAGCAGTGTTCATAGTG
>CAIQQO010000255.1 GCA_903873965.1 uncultured bacterium | reverse complement strand
ATTGCCGCACGAATCGCGGTTTACATGAGATTTCCTGGCAATGCTTCGCCCTTGCGACGACGATTACACGAAACCACACCGGCCACAACCCGCACCCCAATCACGCACCGTGCGTTGGCCGGGATTGAAACGTAATTCGTAATTCATAATTCATAATTCGGATTCCGTTCGCCCCGCACCCCATCCCCGCAACGTGCGTTGGCCGGGATTGAAACGTAATTCGTAATTCGGTGGTATACTTTGTGCTTCCTATGTATATGTGTTGTAGATTAAGCATAGGGGTTGTAGTGATGGACGTCATGCTCTGTGTTGCCTTGCAGATTCCGTAAATCAGGCAACGCATACTGTCTTCTGCCGTCTCTTTCACGAAGGCAATGACATTCGATAGGCCAATGAGGTGGTTGCAAAACAATGAACTCTTACTTTGATATTCGCGCGTTGATCATCGCATCTGCTCTCCTGACCTTTGTCGTCATGGCGGTCATGTTCTCGATCCGGTTGAATCGCCGCACCTATGCCGGCTTCGCGGAGTGGACCATCGCGGCTGCGGCATGGACATGCGCCTTGTTGCTCGTTGGTTTGCGTGATTCTCTCCCCACCTTCCTGTCCGTTATTGTGGCCAACGTGTTTGCTGTTGGCGGTGTTCTGATCATACTGAAAGGCCTGCGCCGGTTTTTGGGCCAAAAAATGAGCCGTTTCAACCTGGTGCTGTATGCCGTGCTGATGATCGGCATCGCCTACGCCACCTATGTCAACGATGACGCCCGGTTGCGCACACTCATGTACTCGCTAGTCGTCGGTGCCCTCTTTTTCAAGGCCGGCATCGAGTTGTTCGGCATGGCCGTGAAACGCGCGAGCGACCGCTTCGAACTGGGCTTCACGGGAACAACGCTGGTGCTGTTGATGGTCAACGAACTGAGCCGGGGCGTGCTGGCTGTGCGCTTGCTGGTTCAAGGCGAGGTCTTCGCCCCTGGTTTTGTTAACGGCTCGGTACCCAGTGAGTATCTCATATTGAGGGTGCTGCTGGGCATCATGCTCATCATCAGCCTGATCATCCTGTTGAATAAGCGCTTGGCCACGGAGTTGCAGGCCAGCCGGCAGGAATCGCAGCGATCGGCGCAGCGCATTGCGGCGCTGCATGCGTTGGATATCGCCATCCAGCAGGCTAATGCCGCCGATGACGCCACCTGGAGTACGGCCAGTATTGCGAAAATGGCACTCGACCACCTGCAGCAGTTGATCCCAGCTGCCATCGTTAGCGTGATCGAATACGACGTCGACAACGCTCAATGGACTACCCTGGCTAGCCATGCCGATACGACGGCGGTTTCCGCCCAACTATTCGAACTTAAATCGCACACCGTGTTGGTGGGTGATATCAAGACCGATGGTTACTATCTCAACAATGACGTGCATCTCCAACCCGACATGTTATCCATGGGCATAGACATCTACTCCCTGGGGATACGCTCCAACCTGGTCGTCCCGCTGCACGAAAGCGGTGAGTTGATCGGCCTGCTGCATATTGGCGCCAGAACCCCCCACTTCATCACCGACGAACACATCGAAATTGCGCGCGAAGTAGCAGGGCAGGTCGCGGCCGCCATCCGCCAGAAGCGCGTGAAGGACGCCCTGCGCAAGAGCGAGATGCGTTATCGCACCATGATTGAGCTGTCGCCCAACGCGATCGTCATCCATCGCAACGGCGTTATCCTGTACGTCAACCCGGCTGCCGTGACCATGTATGGCGCGGCGACGACGCAAGACTTAATCGGCACGCCCATGCTTGATCGGGTGCACCCGGACTACCACCCCATCGTTTCGGCGCGGGTGAAGGAGGGGGTCGAGCATGGCGTCAGCGCGTCGCTGATGGAGATGAAGCACGTCAAGCTCGATGGCGCCATCATCGACACGGAAGTGCAGGGGACCATCATCAACTACGATGGCGCGCCGGCCATTCATGCGACCGTACGAGATATTACGGCCAGCAAGCGAACGCAAATCGCCCTGCGCGATAGTGAAGAACGTTTCCGCGAGGTGCTGGAGAATTCGCTGTCTGCGTCCTACAAACGTAATCTGCTGACCAACAGCTTTGACTATATGAGCCCGGTTTTCGCCCGCCTGTTCGGCTATACGCCGGACGAAATAAAGGTTATGACGATGAAGGCCGTGCTAAGTTATGTCCACCCCGACGATGTGGAGCGCATGGAGCGCACGTTTACTGATGCACTGGCGGGCGCACCTTCTGCCGATTACCAGGTGGAATACCGTTTCAAGTCCAAATACGGTCAATATCGCTGGATGATGGATCAGTTCACCGTCATGCGGGATGCACAGGGACAGCCGTGCGCGCTCATCGGCAGCATGAGCGACATTTCCGAACGCAAGGAAGCCGAAGTCGCGATGGCGTTGGCGCGTGATCAATCCGCAGAAGCGTCGCGTATGAAGTCTGAATTTCTGGCCATGATGAGTCATGAGATTCGCACGCCGTTGAATGGCGTCATCGGCATGACCGAGTTGCTGACGCTGACGCCGTTGAATGAGGATCAGCTTGAATATGTGCGCATTGTGCAGAGTGAAGGCGAGGCGCTGCTGCAGATCATCAGCGACATCCTTGATTTCTCGAAGATCGAAGCGGGGCGGGTGGTATTGGACCCGGTGCCATTTCAACTGAGCAGTCTGCTGAAAACGGTGACCGATACGATACAGCCGCGCGCGCAAAAAAGCGGGCTGCAATTAACGACCAAAGTCGCAGTGGGGACGCCCGATTACCTGATCGGCGACATGGCGCGGATCAGGCAAGTCCTGTTCAACCTGTTGAGCAATGCGGTCAAGTTTACGCACCGGGGCGGCATCGCCATCCGCATCGGCAGCGAGTACACAGATGACCAGATCACCCAGATTCAGTTTGAAGTTGAGGATAGCGGCGTCGGGATGTCGCCCGAGGCGCAGGCGCGGCTATTCCAGCCCTTTGTGCAGGCCGATGGATCGATCAACCGCAAATATGGCGGCACCGGCCTTGGCCTTACCATCAGCAAACGCCTGGTGGAGCTGATGGGCGGTCGGATCGGCATGCAGAGCGAAGTGGGCAAGGGAACGCGGTTCTGGTTCACCCTCCCGCTGGTTCGCAACGGCGCCAAACTTCCTGCCAAACCCACGCCGGTGCTGCCCGTACCTCAGCAGTCTGCGCGCCGCCCCGAGCGCATCTTGGTGGCAGAAGACAACGAAGCCAACCAAAAGGTCATCCTGGGGATGCTGAACGGCTTGGGATACACAGCCACATTGGTGCGCGATGGGCGCGAGGCGGTCAACATCGTCACTACCGGCGGTCAGCGCTTCGACCTGGTGCTCATGGATATCCAGATGCCGGGCATGGATGGCGTGAGCGCCACGCGCGCGATACGCAACTGGGAACAGACGAGCAGCATGGCCTATCGCATGTTGATCGTGGCATTGACGGCGAACGCGATGACGGGAGACGCCGCATCCTACCTGGCAGCGGGCATGGACGATTACCTGAGCAAACCCCTCTCGCTGGACCGGCTGTCCCAGAGCATCGCGAAATGGATCAGCGTAAAACGTAAAACGTAAAGCAGAAAGAGACTGCGCGAAACGTAATTCATAGTTCATAATTCATAATTTGGATTCCGAATAATCTGTTTAATCTGCGTAATCTGTGGATTAGACCTTGTCCGTTCGCTCATGGCATTACGGTGCTATACTGCCACCGACGCGTGTTCTCCGCCTGGTTGCCTGGGCGCGCACACAGTAGTGATGAATGCAGCGCGCTGTGTTGTCTCTACGATTTCGCAGTATCAGGCAGCATAGTGGCTTTTCGTATTGTGCCGAGTGTTGGAGTTTGAACCATGGGCAACAATTTACTCGCGGATACCGTTGGCACGCGCCACGTGGTTGAGAAACGTTTGACATCCCGCCCCCCCCCCCGCGACGCTACTAAAGTCGATACCAACCGTCTCATTCGCGCATCACAAGTGTACTTGATAGTGCCGGATGCGCGAATTACTCGGAGTATGCGTCAATGGTTGCCCATTGAACGTCAACCGTAAAATGGATTCCAACACAAACTCACCAAGCACGATACTACGTCGACTGGCGGAAGAACGCTTGGCATCACATCCGCCTTTTGTCACCACGTTGTCTGAAGTCGATGCCAGTCGCCTCATCCACGAGTTACAAGTCCACCAGATTGAACTTGAAATGCAGAACGAGGAACTGAAACAAGCGCGCGCGCAGGTTGAAACCGGCTGCAGCGCTACAGTGACCTGTTCGACTTCGCGCCGGTCGGGTATCTGCTACTGGATCACCTCGGCCTCATCCTGCAGGCCAACCTGACCGGTGCCAACATGCTCGAAGTCAACCGCGCCAGCCTGGTCGGGCGTCGGCTGGGTTTGTTTGTAGCCATGTCGGATCGGGCTGAGTTAAACGCCTTTATCGCGCGCGCGTTTGCTAACGATGCAAAACAGGTTTGTGAGGTGACGCTGGATCAGTCCGTGGAGCAAACCGAAAGCAATGGCCTGTTTGTGCGGCTGGAAGGCGGCGTAACGGCCAATCGACAGGAATGTCGCGTAACGATGACTGATGTTACGGAACAAAAACAGATGTTGGATCGTCGACTGGCAGCCCAGCAAGCCTTGCAACGTTCGCAGTTGCGTCTCGCAACGCTGCAAGCACTGGATAAAGCCATTCAGCGAACTGATTCAGTGGATAGTATTGCGCGCCAGGCACTGCGCTTCATGGGCCAGTTGATCCCTTCTATGAGCGCAAGCGTGATTGGGTATGACGCAGACAACGCGCAGTGGACTATCCTTGCTGTCAGGCCGGATACGCTGGAAATAGCGACTCGATTAACCGGTTTCAGTCCGCCTGCTGTCTTCACCAGCGCGATCGAGACGGATCGTTATTATCTGAATAATGATGTGAAACCACGGCCAGACATAGCATCGATGGGCATGGATATCTATTCCGTCGGGATACGATCCAACCTGGTGGTGCCGCTGCATGAGAGCGGTGAACTGATCGGTTTGCTGCATATCAGCGATACATCTCCCGGGTTCATCACCGCTGAATATGTCGAAATTGCGGT
>CAIQQO010000254.1 GCA_903873965.1 uncultured bacterium | reverse complement strand
TGGCTAGGTCGAGCGTAAAACGTTCACGGACTGTGTGTAAGACCGCATCGGCGGCAACGCAGGATGAAGTGAATACCCGCAGTAGCGGGTACCGTGAGGTACTGGTATGGCGCACTTTTGCGCACATTAAAGGTAGCAGTGAACATGCGCAACACTGGCGAAAAGACAGCCGCCACAACCTGGCGTGGATTCGATCTCTCGGCCCGCATCGACAAAATCGAGCGCGCCTTTCGCTGCGAGGAAGTCAAGGACCCGGACGATGTCCCGATCCTGGTCAACACCCCGTGTTACTTCGCGTTTGGCAGCCGCGACAAGCCCGCCGACTATTTCACCAGCCCCGCCAGCATGCTCTCGTATCAGGCGAACGGTTACGAAGCGCACCTGCGGCAGGTCAATGATGACTATGTCCCGTACTTCATGCCGTGGTATGGCACCGGCGTGCTCGCGTCCGGCTTCGGCGCGACGATCAGGATGCCTGATGTGCTCGATGACGACCCTGCCGTCAGCGCGCCGTGCATCACGTCGCCCGCCGACGCCGCGCGTCTCAAGCTGCCTGACCCGATGCGCGATGGCTGGATGCCGCGCGTGCTGGATTCGATTGACTATGCAAAAGCGCATGGCGACCTGCCCATCGGCCTGACCGACATGCAAGGTCCGCTCGACACGCTTGGGCTGATGTGCGGCCAGGTGCAGTTGTACCAGTGGATGTACGACGAGCCACAGATGGTGCACGAGTTGTTCGACCTCGTCACTGAAGCGTTCATCCAGTGGGTCAAGGTGCAGAAAGAACACATCGGCGAACCACTCGACCGCAGCAACGGGCTGCAGGGTGTTGTCTCGCCGGGCGCCGGCATCTGGGAATCGGACGATGACATGATCCTCGTCGGCGCGCGCCTGTATGAAGAGTTCGTCCTGCCGCGCGTGGCGCGCATCTGCGACACCTTCGGCGGCGGCAGCGTGCATTTTTGCGGCAACGGCCTGCACCATATCGACAACCTGCTGCGGCATCCCTCCATCAAGGTGGTGAATAACTCGCCCCTCGGCAAGTTCTCCAACTTCGCGGCGCTCAAGCGCAAGCTCGACCATCGCGTGCTGATCCAGATTCAGGATGGCGCGCCGCTGGATGTCGAGCATTACTACACGGCGCTGTTTGACGCCATCGACGACTTCCGCGGCGTCATGCTCGCGCCCTTCGTGATCGACAACGTGCGCATGAGCCACGACGGTGGTTACGTGCCCGCGACCGAGGAACCCTTTATCACAGCCAACCGCATTGTGGCCATCACGCGTCAAAGCATCGCGAAGAAACTCGCTGCCGCGGATAGGCCATAATCAGGCAACAAACCTGGTAAGGATAAACAATTGGAATACAGACAACTCGGCCAGAGTGACCTGAAGATGTCCCGCGTCGGGATCGGCGGTCACTACAAGGCCATGGAAGAAGGCAGATACGAAGACCGCTACGCCTACGTCGAACGCGAAGTTGCGGCGCGCTCCGAGAT
>CAIQQO010000253.1 GCA_903873965.1 uncultured bacterium | reverse complement strand
TGGCTAGGTCGAGCGTAAAACGTTCACGGACTGTGTGTAAGACCGCATCGGCGGCAACGCAGGATGAAGTGAATACCCGCAGTAGCGGGTACCGTGAGGTACTGGTATGGCGCACTTTTGCGCACATTAAAGGTAGCAGTGCTCCATGTATAAAACTGAACATATCGTCGCTTACGATCAGCAAGTCGTTGCCGATATCAAATCTCGCCAGGCTGCCATCAACGCTTTCGGATATGCCGCCAACCTGCGCATCCGCGATGTCCGCACCTGGCGCGTCTTAATGCCGTGGATCGGCACCAAGCGTTGGGATGGGTCAGCAGAAACTTTTTCCTTCGCTGAGTTTATCACCGACCAGGGGTTATCGGCCATCGCCGAAGGTTCGCCGGACGATCCCGGGCTGAAAGAGCGCGTCGTTGGCAAGAACCCGTTCGACCCGGGTGTGCGCGCCGATCTCGGTTTGGCCTACTGGGATTTTGTGGGCAAACTGGCCGGAAAACCGCTTTATCGTTATCTGCGCGACGTCTTCGAACTGGAGTCGCCGGAAGTCACGCGCATCCCGATGGCCGCGTACACCTGGTATCGCTTCCCCGATATTCACGGCAACAACGAAGTGACGTTTGACACTTATCCGCAGTACATGCAGGGGCTGGTGCGCGACGAAGGTTTCCGCATCCTGAAAGTGTCCATGTGCGACTTTGAGCCGCATCGCTACATCGAGCTGATGCACAACATCCGCGCCGCCGTAGGTCCTGATATCGAGATTCGCGTCGACCCGCATGCTTCGTGGTCCGAGGGCGAGGCGTTGCGCTTCATGAAGGGCGTCGAGGATTGCCGCATCGAATGGATTGAGGAGCCGGTAGGGGGCAGTTTCGAGAATATCTACAAGGCCGGGCATCGCCTGCGCATGATGAGCACGGTGCCGGTATCGTCACACGCCTGGCTGCCGCCGGTGCGTCAGGATATCAAGCCGTTGCGCGAAGGTAAGCGCGTCTCTGGCCGCTACAGCGACGAAACGCTCGATATGCCGCTCGATCTGGATATGCTCAGCCGTTACCAACCCGCTGATATTTCAGCGCCCGACGCCTATGCCGGGCCATTGGCGTTAAAGCGCTATTACGATACTGCCCGGTTCATGGGGATGGAGATCGGCATGCACAGCGCCTACGAACTTGGCCCCGGCACTGCCATCCGTCTGCATATCGCCGCTTTTGCGTTTCCCTACACGATCCGTTATCACATCGTCTGGGGCAATGGCGTCGCGCCCTTTGCTGCGCACGGACTCGACGCGCACTATAACCAGTGGGAAGGTGACGTGATCCAAGGCGGCAAACTGCGCTACGAGCAAGGTTGCCTGCGCGTGCCGGAAGGCCCCGGCCTGGGCATCGAGCTAGACCCTGACCGATTGGATCACTATCAGTGGACAGAGGAAAAACACGCTGTGCATCAGCGCCATATCGAAGCCATCCGCGCACGCCATCTGGACATGCTGGGTTGGCGCCGCGACCGAATGGGCTGGCTCAGATAACTGGTGTTCGAAGACACATCACGGTTCGTTCTCTATCGCCGCGATCGCGTCTCGTGGCGATACTTCTTCGAACACCACCGCCTGCAAGCCGGGCAGGTAACGTTCCATCACCGCCAGGTTCGAGTACACCACCCCGCGGAACAGTGCCTGGCTCAGGCGGTCATTCTCAACGTCGATGCTGGTTTTGAAGCGGATCATCAACTCGTCTAATTCCATTTCAAAAGCGCCCATGGGCAGGTTGTAGTTGGCGCGCGTGATGTACTCCAACGCCAGCCAGCGTTTTTTAACCGTCACCTGCATTGGCGCCACGGAGTAGAACACAAACTCCTGATCGTCTTCCAGCATGTGCGCATAGCACGTCCATGCATTATTGTGTGACAGATGATTCAACTGCAGCATGTCAGCATGTCCCTCGACAGTCTGACATGCCCAGTGATCACGACCGAAGAATGACTTGACAGTTTCAAACAGGTTTGCCAATGCGTTATCCTTTTGGATCGTGAGTTAGCCGTGCACCTGATGCTGGTAGGCTTCCAGTTCAGAAGTCTTGCACCAGTAGTACGTGCCATCCGACATCAGGTTGAACTCCGTCCAGCCGTCGCCGTGGTCGTTTTCATCATTGATGTAGTCCACATCAAGCTCGGTCAGCTTACGGCTCTCATCTCCGTCTTTAGCATCGTAAAGCTGAAGTTCCGGCCCCGGTGCGACCTCATGCCCTTCTTCCTCACCCTCCTCATCATCAACATGCGTCGGTTCGCTGCTGACCATGATGGAGCCGCCCAGCTTCAGTTCCGGTTGGCCGGCTTCGTTAAAGATGCTATCCAGGGCTACGAATAAGCCCTTGCCAGAGCCCATGATATCAACCCGGCAACGTTCATGCGCAACCAGGTCGGCAATAACCCTGATTCTCAACGGGTAATCTTCGCCAAACGAGTGGTCAACCGCATCGCCGCCGGCAGGGCTATCAAATCCGTGAATGGACTGACCGGCCTTGAGGATCAGATTGTATTGCCCCACCTTGATATGGTCATAGCTCTTCTTGGGAACCGATTCGCCACCTACATGAGATTGTTCCGGATGGCGATAAGCATCCAGTTCATCTGTCTTGCACCAATAGAAATTCGAGTCTGTTATCAGCGTGAAGTCGGTCCAGCCTCCGCCTTGCTCCATCTCATTGGAGATGTAAAACTCTTCATCAGCGTCCAACACTCTGACGACGTCGCCGTCTTTGGCATCGTAAATTTCCAGCGTCGGGCCGGTCTTCACCGGCTTTGGCTTGATCGCCTCTACCACCTTGGGTGGCGGTGGCGTCTTGGCGCCCAGGGTCAACTGGGTGCCGCCGCGGCCGATCTGTGTCATTTCGATGCGGTAGTATTTGTCGCTCTTGGTGGGCTTCGTGCGTTTGGTCACCTTGAATTTTGATCCGGGCGGCAACAGGATTTCTTCTTCATTGGCGACCGAATACCTGCGCAGGTCCTTGCCGGCAGTCGTATGCAGTTGCAGGATGTACTTGAATGGACCGATGTTGAAGTCGTCGGCGAAACTCTTGGCTACACCCTCATCCAGTGTGGAGCTGGTGAACGCGCCAAAGCTGATTGTGGAGCCCTGGCTGTAGGCGAAGGGATTGAATGAACCCTCGCCGCGCCACAGGTCGCCCGACCAGTCGGGCATGGTCTCCAGCGCGCTCTCGAGCAAGGGGATCATGTCCTGCGCCTCTTTCATCAGGTCCTTGATGTTGAACTTGCCGGCTTCAAAGTCTTCTTTCAAACCGTCTGGGATCTCGGCTTTGTTCTTCACATTGCGCTCGATCTGTTTGCCGGCCAGCATGCCGCCTTTGCGCGCGGGGTTCAGAATCAAGTAGCCGAAGGCCGTGTACAACCTGACTGCCGCAAGTCCAGGGCCGCTGACGGCGCCGGCGTCTTCGTCATCCATGTCATCCAGGGCGTCATCGGCGTCCTCCATGGCATCCGAATCCAGCATGCGGAAGTGACCGGAGTTGGCATTGCGCTCGAAGGCCAGTTCGTGCGGGAACTTGCCATCCTTGGCAACGTTTTCGCGCAACTCCCATACAGTCAACGGGTCCACCTTCATGTAGGCTCGCGCGCCCGGCACATAAGGCATACCGAAATCGGCAGCAGTCATCATCATCTCATGGAAGCTGTGGTCGTTGGACGAGAGCATGTAGCCCAGCACCGCCAGACGCCATTCGGGCGCCGAGATGGGTTTGTTCAGGAATTCCCACAGTTGCATCAGCTTCAACATGGTGCCTGAGGGGCCGGCGATCACCGGCATGTGCAGCGATCCTGTGATCTTCTTCACCCACTTGTTTTTCTCGTTGACTTTCCAGTAGGTGCCGCCTTCCTGCCACTTCACTTTCTCCGAGCCGATCTCGTCGGCCTCTTGGTCAGGGAACTGCAAGGCCTTCTCTCTGTCGCTCAGACCGATGCCATGCTGTCCTTGCTCCAGTTCGCCCACGGTGCGCTCACTGAAGCCCTCCACCGCGGTGCGCGTCGAGCCGACGTGCTCGTATGAACCAAAATTCTTGCGATCCAGCGGGTTGCCCGGGTCGCGGTACAAGTCCTTGGCGCCCGGGTTCATGCCCAATTGGCGCTTGCGGCGCTTCAGCTTCTCGGTATTCAGTCCGCGCTCGCCCATTTCGGCCCAGGCTTTGTCTTTCATGGCCTGGCCGATGTACGTCTTGAACGCGCCGAACATGGCGTTGTAAATGGCCGTCAAGCGTTCGCGCAGGTTGCCCTGGGTAAGCACGCCCCACACCGCATCCAAATCCGTGCCGACCTGCCCGGCGCTGGAAACCTTATCTTTGCCGAAGATTTTGGCCGCCTGCTTTTTGTATTCCAGGCTGTCTTTTTCTGCGTCGCGGATGAGCACGGTCGTCATCTTGTTCAGCATCGACTCGGCCGCCGTGTTAGCCTTGGGATGGTTAAACGCAAAGCGCCCCAGGTTTTTCTCGTACTCTACGGCATCCTGTAACTGAACATCGACTGTGCCGAGTCCACCTTTGTTGGGCTTGTCCTTGTCCTTATCGACTTCCTTGCCTTTGTCTTTTTCTGTGTCAATGCCCTCTTTGGGTTTTTTCTTGAACAATCCAAAGAAGGAAAAGCGCTGTACCACGCCCGTCCCCGCCGTAGGTTTGCGCTGCACTTCGCTGCCGGTCTGTTGCACCACGTGGGTTAACTCGTGCGCCAGCAGGTGTTTGCCAGAGTCCGTGGTTGGGCTATATTTCCCTGCCCCCATAAAGATATGGTTGCCATGGGTGAATGCCTGCGCTCCAATGGAGCGGTTGAGTCCATCGGACTGCGCGTCGGTATGGACGCGCACGCCGCTGAAGTCTGTCCCGAAGCGCGGCTCCAGGTCGGACCGCAGCTTTGCCGGCAGAGGATCACCGCCGCGGCTGCTAGCCGTAATCTGCTGTTCAACATCGTGCCCCGCGTCGAAGCTGCCGGCCATGTCGGTGTTCTTGTTTTCACGGGCAAGACTTGAAGAGCGCCGCGTCAGCGGTGTAATCGCCGGTCTGGTAACAGTTTCCGTTTTGCGCTGGGCCGCATTTTCATCCTGTTTATTGAGCTTCGTCCTGGTCGTGGGCGGCGCGTCCGATTTTATACTCATGACCTGCGTTGCCACGCGGTCTGCCTCGCGCTCATAGGCGTCATCGGCAGCGCCCACGGTCAGCTTGGCCTGAACGGGATAACGCGCCCGACGCCGGGAAATCAACTGACCCACGGCGCGGTTGCCGGCGCTGCGCTGCAGATTGAGGATGTTACTTGCCTGCAGTTCGCCCGTGCCATAGAGGGCTTGTTGCACAAATGAGTTCAGAGGAGGCGCTGCGCCTGCCTTCTTGTTATTAGCAGCTTCAACTTTTTGAGCCTGTTGCCGCACTGGCGCTTTAGTACTTCCGGAATGTTCTGCTTTGGACATATACCCTTAACCTTTACATCACCTGTCCAGAATATGACCGGTCTTGTGACATGAAATAGCCAACGGATTTTTCAATAACACGAAATCGTTGACACATCCACACATTAGTATAAACCCATCGTCGCAGAAGTAGTCCAACTGTCAATGATTCAATGACTGAAGGAGCGACACGCACTTACGCGGTCTGTGTGAAGTGGGTCAACCAGTCGCCGTCCCACAAACTGGGAAACGGGTTTTTAACATACGGGTGGCGCGCAATCTCATCGTCATCGATGTCGATGCCCAGCCCGGGCGTGTCTGGAAGTGTCAACTCGCCGTTGCTAATGGGGTTCCACCCGCGCACCAGCGCGTTGCGCCACGGCACATCAAACTCGGCAAAGGCTTCTTGAATCATGAAGTTGGGCGTGCTGGCGTCGACATGCAGCGCGGCGGCCAGCGCCACCGGACCGACTGAGCAGTGCGGCGATATGCGCATATCCCGCGCCGCCGCCATGGCAGCCACCTTCTTGCTGATCAGGATGCCGCCGCAGTGCGCCACGTCCATCTGCACTACGTCTGCGGCGCGCAGTGTTGTCAGCCGGTAAAAATCAGCGACGGTGTACAGGCGCTCGCCCGCGGCGATCAAAGCGCAGCCGCGATCCTGATCCCCCATCCCTGCCCACGCCATGTTTTCACTGCGGCGTTTGACTTCTGCCAGCAGGTCGAGGTTGTCCGCGGCGACTGGCTCTTCGTACCAGGCCGGGTTGAACCGGTTGAGCCGGCGCATGACATCCAGCGCGCCATCCACCGAGAGCCGCCCATGCACCTCAATCATCAACCCGACGCGCGGCCCCACGGCTTCGCGCACCGCGGCCACCAGGTCCACCGCGCCTTCTACCTCGGCTGGACTCATATCCTTCCACGCCACACCAAACGGGTCAAATTTCATCGCCCTATAACCCATGGCAACAACTTCGCGGGCGCGCTGCGCATATTCGCCCGGTGTGCGCGCTCCCCCATACCAGCCGTTAGCATAGGCCGGTATGCGGCGCTGGCAACGCCCGCCCAGCAAGCGGTACACCGGCTGTCCGCACGCCTTGCCCACGATGTCCCACAGCGCGATCTCAAATCCGCTGATGGCGGTCATGACCGTGGCGCCGCCCTGATACTGATCACGGATCATGGCGCCGATGATGGCCTCGATGTCGAATGGGTCGCGCCCGACCACGCGTTCGCCCACCCATTCATGGCACAGCGTTTCGACAGTTTTCTCCTGCCACTCCAGCGAGGCCTCGCCGATGCCGGTCAAACCCGTGTCGGTGTGCAGGCGGATGAACAGGTAATTCCGCAGGCCGGCGTTGGCCATCAGCGTTTCAAAGTGGGTAATGCGCATGGGATTATTTTAAGTGTCTTATGCCGAAGGTTCGAGCAAGTAGGTCGCGCCCGCTGTGGTCGCGAACGTGATGATGCCGTCGAGCCGCGCAGTTTCAACAACCGCTCCAGCGGCGGTTTTCACCAGCAGCGGCGCACCGTTACGGATGCGACAGGGTAACCCCATTGCCGATGTGACGCGCGCCTCGACCAGTTGGCCGTCAGCCCAGGTGATGTCGACCTCGAATCCACCGCGCGCGCGCAGCCCGGATACGCTGCCCGTTGGCCATGCGGCCGGTAGCGCAGGCAGCAGCGTGATGCAACCTGCATGGCTGTGCAGCAGCATTTCGGCGATCCCGGCAGCAGCCCCGGTGTTGTAGTCCATCTCGTAGGCGTGCGCAGGCGCAAGGCGCGTTCCGGCGAACAGGCTGTTCTCGGCCTCCACGCGCAACAGCGTCATCAGGCTGTTGTAGGCGGCGGCGCCATCTTCCAGGCGGGCGTAAAACAGGGTTGTGTTGTTGCGCGCCCACGAGCCTTCCTCGTAGCCCTGTGCGCTCATGCGTCGCGCCAGCGAGACTCGCGCCGCGTGTGCCAGTTCCGGTGTGCCGCCCGGCGTCACCTGCGCAAATGGGTATAGCCCCAACAGGTGGCTGGTGTGGCGATGTCCCGGCACGGCTTCATCCACATCGTCCAGCCACTCTTGAATCTGGCCATGCTTGCCGATCTGATATGGGGGCAGTCGCCGACGCGCAGCGGATAGCTGAGCGCCAAACTCGGCGTCGATGCCAAGCGCTGTGGCAGCCTCGCAGCACGCGCCAAACAGTTCATCAATCAGGACGCGATCGACGGTCGGGCTGAGCGCTACGTTGTTAACCTTGCCATCGACCAGAAAGCCGTTCTCGGGCGAGTTGGATGGGCCACTGATCAGCCAGCCGGTCTGTGGATCGGGTTCCATGTACGCGAGGAAGAACTCCGCTGCTTCCTTAAGAATCGGGTAGGCCGTGTCGGCGAGGAAATCCCGGTCGCCGCCGAAGGTGTAGTGATCCCACAGGTGCATGGCTGTCCAGACGCCGCCGGTGGGAAAGACGCCCCAGCCGGTGCTCCAGCCCCACGCGCTGAACCCCCACGCGTTCGAGACGATGTGCGCCACCCAGCCGGGCAGGCCATACAACGCCTGAGCCGTGCGCCGGCCAGAGGGTACCAGGATATGCTGCATCCAACGGAACAGCGGCGTCTGGCACTCGCCGAGGCCGGTCAGCTCCGCCACCCAGTAGTTCATCTGCGTGTTGATGTCGAGGTGATAGTCGTTCGTCCACCCGATGCGGCACGCCTTGTTATCGTTCCACGCGCCCAGCAATGCCGCGGGCAACGGCGAGTCGGGGCGTGAACTGCCGATCAACAAGTAGCGCCCGAATTGGAACAGCAGCGCGGCCAGGTGGCCATCGACGCCGCCCTTACGAACAAGGTCGATGCGCTGGTTGAGTGGCAGGTCGGGATGCGGATTGGGGCCGAGGTCGAGGCGGGCGCGGCGGAACCAGCCGCGATGTTCCTGCACATGCGCCGCGCGCAACTGTTCATAGGGAATCGCCGCGGCAGCAGTTGCTTGCGCTGCGCACAGCGCTGCGGAATCAACGCCGTTGAAGGTCGTGCCCATCGCCAGCACAAGCGTGGCTGCATTGGCGCCGCTGATTTCGATCTGCGAGCCGGTGGTCTTGACGGTGCCGCCCTCTGCCAGCACACGCAGCCGGGCATGCCCGGTTACGCCGGTGTGACCATCGCTGTGCAGCGTTTCGTGGGCATACACGGTCATCGCGAGCGCATCTGCGCCGTCCTGTTGTACGGTATAGGGTTGCTCATCACCGTCAAGCGCGATCCGGAATGCTACCGCCGCGCCGGTTCTGCCGGCGTGACGTTGGCGCTCCACCCGCACCACCAATACCTGATGCGGCGCACTGACAAAGGTTTCGCGCACAATGACTTCATCACCGATGCGGAATGACACCCGCGCAATGCCTTCATCGAGGTTCAGTTCGCGGCGGTAATCGCGATCCTGCAGTTCTTCATGGTTGAAGTACAGGCGCAGGTTGCCGAACGGCAGGTTGGTGCCATAGTTCAGCTTGCGCCCTTCCAGCGCATGCGCCAGTTCGTTTGCGGCGTCAATCTCACGCGCCAGTAGTTGCTCTCGCACCTTGCGAAAGAGGGCCGGCGCGCCTGGAGGATTATTCTCGGTCGATGGTTCGCCCGACCAGAACGTCGTTTCACTCAGCGCGATCCGTTCGGCGCGCGCGCCGCCATACACCATCGCCCCGATGCGCCCATTGGCCACCGGCAGCCCGTCGTACCAGTACTCGGCAGGTTGGTTATACCAGAATGAACAGTCGGCGAAGCGGAACTCATTTTCGATTGTCATCAGGGTCGTTGTCATGGTTCAAGGACTCCAAAGCATTCACGTGTAATATCTGAGTATAAGATGCTTTGTTGAGATGGGCGCACGGAAGACAAGTAGAGGAAACCGATGGATAAGAATATTCGCAAAATTCTCGATGACCTGCAATCTACAGATGTCGATGTGCAGTATGCAGCTTATGTTGCCATCATGAAAATCACGGACGAACCTGTGGGCTGGGCTTATGACGTGTGGGACGAGTGTTTACGCAATTTGCGCCACACAAACAATCACATCCGTTCGCAGGCCAGTCAGTTGCTGTGCAACCTGGCTAAAAGCGACCCCGAGCGCCGCATCATGAAAGACTTTGCCGCCGTGATGGCGGTGACGAGGGACGAAAAGTTCGTCACTGCGCGCCACACGCTGCAATCTATCTGGAAGGTGGGCGCGGTTGGGCCGGCGCATCAGCGCATGGTGATGGATCGGATGGAGGCGCGTTACAAAGAGTGCAGCACTGAGAAGAACAGCACGCTCATCCGTTTCGACATCATCGAGGGCATGCGCAGGCTCTATGATGCTGTGCACGATGAGGAGATCAAGGCTGCCGCACTCGCGCTCATTGAGATTGAGGCAGACCTGAAGTATCGCAAGAAGTACGCGACGCTGTGGAAGCTGACGCCGCGCCGCGGCGCGCCAGGAAGTGCTGCACCTTCTGTAGAAAACCAGTAGCCAGGTCGACAGGCCGGCTCGTATCCTTATACATGCAGGCCATCTGCAGACTCATCTTCAGGCTGTAGATGGCATGGCGCACATCGAACGTGTCGTCCAATCCGTGG